>JBDTZD010000026.1:0-3635 GCA_040005335.1 Pyrinomonadaceae bacterium
GAGCCGGGAACTTTTAAAGATCGCTATTTGATGGAGCGCGACCCGCACGCGCTGATTGAAGGAATGTTGATTGCGGCGTTCGCGCTTCAATCAAACGCTTGTTACGTTTATACGCGCGGCGAATATAAATATCTGATTGACATTATGGACGCGGCAATCGAAGAAGCGCGCGTGGCGGGAATTGTCGGCAAAGATGTGATGGGCAGCGGTTTCGCGTGCGAAGTTTATACGCATACCGGTGCGGGCGCATACATTTGCGGCGAAGAAACTGCTCTTTTATCGAGTTTGGAAGGCTATCGCGGACACCCGCGCATGAAACCGCCTTTTCCCGCTGTCGAAGGTTTGTATGCCAGCCCAACGGTTGTCAACAATGTCGAAACTCTGACCGCCGTGCCGCAAATTATTGAAATGGGCGGCGAGGCTTGGCAAAAGCTTGGAACTGAAAAGTCGGGCGGGACAAAGCTTTGGTCAATTTCCGGCCACGTTAAATATCCGGGCGTTTACGAGCTTCCGATGGGCTACAAGGACATGGAAAAGTTCATCATGGAAGACTGCGGCGGAATGCTGCGTCCCGATAAAAAGCTGAAAGCCGTGATTCCGGGCGGCTCAAGCGTTTACATTATGCGAGCCGATGATGTGATTGGCAAAAACGTCACGCTCGATTACGAAGGTCTGGTGGCGGCCGGCTCAATGGTCGGGAGCGGCGGTTTTATTGTGATGGACGAAACTGTTGACGTTTTTGAATCCACCAAAAACCTAACCGAGTTTTACAAACACGAATCCTGCGGCTGGTGTACCCCGTGCCGCGAAGGAACTGACTGGATGGTCAAAATCTTCCAACGCATCGCCGCGGGCGAAGGCAACCCGGAAGATCCGCAACTGCTGATTGACCTTTGCGACAACATCGAAGGCAAATCATTCTGCGGTCTGGGCGACGCCGCCGCGTGGCCTATTCAAAGCGCGATTAAACGTTTTCCAGAAGATTTTCGAGCTTGGGTCATGCGCGAAGTTGATGCAAGCCGTTTTGTTGCTGTGAAGGGCAACGGTCATCATTAAAAATTTTATTTTCAAAGGTTAGATAAAAATGAAGAGTCGCAATCTCAAACTTCTTTTGGCTATTTTTGCCGTTGTTTTGTCGTTTAGCACTCACACGGTTGCTCAAAGCGATTGGCTTGATATGAAAACGCTGCCAAATTGGAATAGCCGGAGCCGAGCTATTCTGCAAACCAAAAAAATGAGGCAAAGCGATTTAAACAGATGCCGCAATTTTGTTCGCACTGCATCACTTCCGGCTGACCAACTGCTGACGCGTAACGGCTGGACGCTCGTCGGTCCGGCGCAAGTTTTTGGCAGAACCACTGTCGTTACCGTCGCTGATAGTTTTGACGGCATGTGTCGTCCGCTCAAATTTCAAACGCTTGTTTTTGTCGGAAACCGCGTGGCTGGAACGTTGTCGCCCGGGCCGATGGATTCGCGCACCGACGGCTCTTTGACAAACGTAAGATTGCTGTCGCCAACAAATTTGACAGCCGAGTATGTGCGTTACCGGGAAACTGATGCGCTCTGTTGTCCTTGGAAAACAGAAGCGGTTGTTTTTAACATCAAGCCTGATGGCGCAAATTTCCTGCTCACTCCAGAAAACTCGAAAGTCGGCTCGGTAGGAATAGTCGAAAACCAGGCAGCCGATGCGGGAGAGCTAAAAAACACCGTTTGGCGTTGGGATAGTTTGGAAACGCCGACAGCAGTTACTGCTGTTGATAAACCGGAGAATTATCAAATTGAGTTTACCGCCGACGGCAAAGTGCGCGTGCAGGCAGATTGTAATCGCGGCAACGGAGCGTATCAGGCAAGCGCCGGCAAATTACATTTTTCTAACATTGCTTTGACGCGAGCGATGTGCCCGCCCGGCTCGCTCGATAACCGTTTTCTGCGAGGTCTCGGCGCGGCGCAGGATTATCGAATCGAAGGCAATACGTTATTAATCGAACTGGCAGATGATGGCGGCACGATGAGATTTAATAAGGTTTCTCGTCAAAATTAGACCACACTTTTGACATCAATTTAAGCCTAATTATTATGTCTTCAAATCGCAAAATTTTTCGTCTCTCAGCGTTGTTTTTTAGTCTTGCATTGCTGGCTGTTTTTGCTCAATCCGCTTTTGCCCAAAGCAATAAATTACCGCCCGCAAATATTAATAACGCGAATCTTGTCGCTTCAACGCAAAACGGAACAATGACCGTTGCTCAAACCAATCAAATGATGAACAAAGCGTTTGGCTCGAACGCTTTGGAATCGGCATCGAATGCGCTTGATCTACATAAAATTAGTTACCGGTCACTGGATGAAAAAGGTCGTGCCGTCATTTTGAGCGGTCTGGTTGTTCTGCCGCGCGGCGGAGCGCCAAAAGGATTGGTTATTTTTAATCACGGCACAATTGTAAATTCCAAGCTTGCGCCTTCACGCTTCATTGGAAAATCGAATTCTTCCGAGGCGGAGCTGGCAGCTCTGGCGTTTGCGTCGGGCGGTTATGCGGTAGCGATGCCTGACTATCTCGGACTGGGCGATCATAAGGGCGCACATCCATATCCGCTTGGCGCTGCTAACAGCCGTTCCGCAGTAGATATTATTGTGCCGGCAAGAACATTAGCGGCGCGTAAGAATGTCGCAGTCGGTTCACGCCTCTTCATTACGGGGTATTCTGAGGGCGGGGCAGTTGCGATGTGGACGGTGCGAGATTTAGAACAAAAATCGGGCTCGGATTACAATGTTTACGCCGCCGCACCAATGTCCGGCTCATACGATCTTTCAGACGTGACTAGGAACTGGCTGCTTGCCACACCTACCAACCAAGAGGGATTCGTAATTCGGCTGTATCTCACGTCCTACATGGCTTATTATTTTCATAAAAGCCAGGGACTCAAACTGACCGATTATTTCAAGCCTTCGATGGCTTTCACCATTTCGCAAGCCTTTAAGGGAAATATTTCGGATGAAAATCTAATTAAAAGGCTGGCGCTGGCAGCGGTTTTAATGCGTTCAAAAAATTCGCTTGAGAATGTCATTACGCCTAGATTTAAAAAAGCTTTGCAAGTTTTGGATACCTCCGATCCGGTCATCCGCGAGATGCAAAAGAGCGATTGTTACGATTGGTCACCGCACACAAAAATGCTTTTGATCAATCTGAAAAACGATTCAGTGGTTGATCCCAGTAACACGGAAAAAGCAATGCAAACGATGCGGCGGCGCGGCATTGGGGCGGACACCTTGCGGCGGTATGTTATTACTGATGCAAGTTTAAACCACATCACCGGAACGGGGTCGGCGCTCGTCAAAGCGCGTCGTTTTTTTGATGAGGGTTTTGGCAATATGGACAATTAGGCTTTAAGCCAGTAAAGGAATTGTGCAAAGACTCAAATTTAAACTCGGTTGAGTTTGAACCGCCAAACTGATAAAACATTAAGTTTCAATTATTAATTGCGGGTAAATTATTTAAAATCAAATAGAGGAGATAAATATGGGAAGAGGCGACAAAAGTACAAAACGCGGCAAGATTGCTGCTGGAAGTTTCGGTAATACGCGTCCGAAAAAGAAAAACGTCAAAAAAGCTGTGACCGAAACGGCAAAGGAAACTAAGA
>JBDTZD010000001.1:0-3629 GCA_040005335.1 Pyrinomonadaceae bacterium
GGGCTTGAAATCGTTCACACTAGTTCGGAGGTACGGTTATTCGATCCGAACAAACAAGAATTTATCAAAACGTTGAGCGAAGCTGAAGCAGAAATTGAGAGATTAAAAGCAGAATTGGCGAGATTAAAAGGCGAAAACTAATTTATGAATTTCCCAAGAGCGAGCGGCGTTTTGCTGCATCCGACTTCTCTGCCGGGGCGTTTTGGAATCGGCGATTTCGGTGATGAGGCATATAAATTCGTTGATTTTCTCGCCGAAAGCGGGCAAACCTACTGGCAGGTTTTGCCGCTTGGTCAAACTGGTTACGGCGACTCGCCGTATCAATGTTTTTCAGCTTTTGCCGGTAATTTATTGCTAATTTCGCCCGAAAAAATTGTTGAAGACGGTTTTTTGAGTGATGACGATTTGACCAACATTCCCCAGTTTTCCGCTGAAAAAGTTGATTTTGGCGGTGTTCTGGATTACAAAAATGCCTTGTTGAAAAAAGCTTTTGCCGCTTTTCGAGAAAATACCGACCACAGAATCATTAATTTATTCCACATCTTTTGCGGTTTCAACGCGGCGTGGCTCGAAGATTACGCGCTTTACCGGGCAATCAAACTCGCTCACAATCAAGTCTCCTGGCAGGAATGGGACGCGGGATTAAAATTGCGTGACCCGCAAGCGATTACCAAAGCGCGTGCGGAGCTTGAGAATGAGATTTTCGCTCAAAAATTTTATCAATTTTTGTTTTTTAAACAGTGGGACGCGCTTAAAGCTTACGCTAACGGTAAAGGAGTTAAAATAATCGGCGACGTGCCGATTTTTATCGCGCTCGATTCATGTGATGTGTGGTGCGCGCCCGAACAGTTTAAATTAAACGAAGACGGCTCCCCGGCTGTCGTTGCCGGAGTTCCACCTGATTATTTTTCAACCACCGGACAATTGTGGGGTAATCCGATTTACAATTGGGACGTCATGCGTGACGAAGGTTTTCGTTGGTGGATTGAACGAATCAGATTTACGCTCAAAATGGTTGACATCGTGCGAATTGACCATTTTCGCGGGTTTGCAGCGAGTTGGGAAGTTCCAGGCGCAGACGCTACCGCGGAACGCGGAGCTTGGGTTAACGTGCCGGGCAAAGAGTTGTTTGGGACATTACGCAGCGCGCTCGGCGACTTGCCGATTTTAGCCGAAGATTTAGGTGTGATCACACCAGATGTCGAGGACCTGCGCGATTCTTTCGGATTTCCCGGAATGAGAATTTTGCAGTTTGCGTGGAGCGGCGATTCGCACAATCTTGATTTGCCGCACAATTACATTCAAAATTGTTGCGTTTACACTGGAACGCATGATAACGACACGACCGTCGGCTGGTTTCAGTCCGAAGCCGGAGAAGGCTCAACGCGCGCGCCAGAACAAATCGAAAAGGAACGCGCTTTCTGTTTAAATTATCTTCACACTACGGGAGCGGAAATTCACTGGGATTTTATTCGCTCGGTTCTTGCAAGCGTCGCAAATACGGCGATTGTGCCAATGCAGGATTTGCTCGGACTTGGCAACCAAGCCCGAATGAATCTGCCCGCCAGCAATTCCGGCAATTGGCAATGGCGTCTTACAGACAGTGATTTTAGTAGAGAAATTTCAGGAAGATTAAGCCAATTGACCGAGATGTACGGACGTGTCAGCTCAAAATAGGTAATTGGGTGTTATCAAAATCGTAGAGAATTGCAATGTTCAGAAACTGTAGAAATCCGATTACTGTTTTATGTTTGATTATGGCAATGCTGGCTGACGGCGGCTGCCAGCAGGTCGCAAATTTGACCAAACAAACCGTGATGCCCGCGAATTTGCGCGATATACCAGCGCAGCGTCTGGCTTTTCGTTTTGAGGCCGACGTTCTAGCGCTGCCCGAACTCGAAACCTCTGCTCAACAGCCGGAGAAACTATCGGCAATCCAAGCTGATTTCGATCAGCACCGCACGCAGGAGGCGCTCGAAAGAACAATTTCTTCGCCTGACAAACAACGTGTTTTAGCAATTTATCAAAGCGTGGCTGATGAAAAAGGTGAATTTCGGCTCGATATATATGAGGGCGGGGGGAAAATCCTTCGCAGAATCACCCCGGAAAACCTAGCTCTGATCTTTCCCGATTCAGTTGTTTGGTCGCCTGACGGTAGTAATTTCGCCTTTGCCGGTTCGCGGCGACAAAACTCACCCGCGAATCAGGAAATCATTCAGGAAGCGCCGCGCCCGCCAGATGTAGGCAACGAAAATTCAGCGGTCAATGCTAACACGCCAAACCCGAATGCAGATGCAAACTCGAATTCTGCTCCGGTAAATTCGCCGTCGCCCACCAGTGCCCCACCAACATCAGTTTTGACATTTCGCACCGAGCAAATTTATCTGGCTAACCGCGAGGGCGGCGAACTCAAACCTCTGACCCAAACCGAAGGCTTGATTTATTATTATTTCACATGGTCGCCGGATGGGACGCAACTTGCGGCTCTTGCTTGTAAGGAAAACGAATGGCGGCGTTTACAGATGCTCGCCGGGCAAAAAGGTGAAGTCTTTAAGCCTTTCGGCAGACCGCGCTTACTCGAAAAAAACGGGCGCGAGCGGAGATTGGATGACGCTCTGACGGCGGTTTATCCAGTCTGGTCACCGGATTCGTCAAAGATGGCAACGGCTTTTGATAAACAAGTGCGAATTTATGATGCTATCGGAAACAATCCGACGGCAGCAGCACTCCCGCTCCAGGTTCCGCTCTTGATCGCCTCAAAAATTTGCGACGACAAAGTAGCGGCTAACCAATCGTGCGTCAATGCCGTGATGAGCGAGACAAACGCTAACAATCAGGCAAATCTACCGACGACCGAACCAACGACCTTTGTTCCGATAATCACGCTCCGCTGGACCGAAGACAAAACGCTTTATCTGGAAACAGGTTTTATCAAAGAATTTACTCAAGGCGAAGCAGTTCGCAGTTATTTACGCTGGCATCGCTTAACTTTTAGCCCACAAGCAGTGATTTTAAAATAAAAAATATGGAATTCAATACAATCGAAGAAATTTTCGCGGCAATTGATAAAACCCGGGGGAAACTGGTTAACACCGCTGCAGTTTTAACTGAGAATGACGCTAATTTTCAATCAGCGCCCGAGAAATGGTCGGCAGCGCATCTCGTCGAACATTTGGCGAAAACCGAAGAAAGTTTGCTGACGCTGATCGAGAAATTGCTGGCGAAAGCTGAAGCCGAAAATGTGCCTGCGACTGGTAGAATCGAGCCGCCCGTTTCGTTTGCAGAAATTGCAGAGAAGGCAAAAGGACAAAAATTTACTGCGCCCGATGCAATTAAACCTGAAGGCGCATCAACAATTACCAATTCCTTGGCACGATTGGAAAAATCCCGCGCTTCTTTAAAGGCATTGCAGCCGCGTCTGGAAAAAGTTGATTTATCAAACGCTAAATTCCCGCATCCTGCCTTTGGCCCCTTAAATTTATATTATTGGCTGGCATTTATTGGTTTGCATGAGGCACGGCATCTAGCGCAAATTTCAAACTGTTTAGAAGCTTTGCCCAAAAACTGATCGCCGTGCTAAAATCCAAAATTCGCGCCCCTGTAGCTCAACGGTTAGAGCAGCAGACTCA
>JBDTZD010000116.1:0-12193 GCA_040005335.1 Pyrinomonadaceae bacterium
GTGAAACGCGGTCGAGTGACAAACGCTGCATAACTCCGGGCAATCCCAAACAATGGTCGCCGTGAAAATGCGTGATAAAAATTTTGGTGATTTCTGAAGCCGAAACTCCGGCGAGAGTCATCTGCCTTTGCGTTCCTTCGCCCGGGTCAAACAGAAAGCCGTGTTCGTCCCAGCGCAAGAAGTAACCATTGTGGTTTCGTTCCCTAGTGGGCACTTGGCTGGCCGTTCCCAAAGCGACAAATTTTCGAATAGACATTTGGAACTTCCGCAAAGGCGCAGAGACGCAAAGAAAAACAAAACAGCTTTATGTCAGATTCTCTTTTTATCTTTGCGCCTTTGCGGGAAACCTTATTTAATTTATTGCCAACATTCGTTCAAGCGCGATGGTCGCAAAATGCTTTGTTTCGTCGTCCACGACGATTTCGTTGACAACATTTCCCTGAACCAAGTTTTCGAGCGACCAACACAAATTTTGCGGCGCGATCCGATACATTGTCGCGCACATACACAAATCCGGCGCGAGCAGTTGAATATGTTTGTCGGGAAACCGTTTAATGAGACGATTAACAAGATTGACTTCCGTGCCGACCGCCCATTTTGAACCGGCAGGCGCGTTTTCTAATGTTTTAATAATGAATGAAGTCGAACCGTCTAAATCAGACTTTTCGACGACTTCAATCGGACATTCCGGGTGAACGATAATATTGATGTCAGGATGTTCTTTGCGCACCAGATCATTGTGCCAGGGTTTAAATCGCCCGTGAACTGAACAATGTCCGCGCCACAAAATCACTTTCGCGCTATGTAATTGTTCTTCAGTATTTCCGCCGAGTTCCAGAAAGGGATTCCACAAAACCATTTGTTCAAGCGGAATGCCGAATTTTGCCCCCGTGTTTCTACCCAAATGCTGGTCGGGAAAAAACATCAATTTGTCGAATTCTTTGAGATATTTGTCAAAAAGTGGAATAGCGTTTGACGAGGTACATACCGCACCATCGTTACGTCCGCAAAATGCTTTGATTGCCGCAGATGAATTCATATAGGTAATCGGCGCAACGCGTTGCGAGCCACCAATTACGCCAATCTCAGTCAGTTGCGCCCAGGCGTCTTCAACCTGATCCACAGTTGCCATGTCAGCCATCGAACAACCTGCGCCCAGATCCGGCAAAATTACTCGCTGATGATCCTGCGCCAAAATGTCAGCCGATTCTGCCATAAAATGCACGCCGCAAAACACGATATAATCTGCCGTTTTGCGTTCAGCAGCCATGACTGAAAGCTGGTAGGAATCTCCGGTTAAATCGGCGTGAGCAATTACGTCGTCGCGCTGATAATGATGTCCAAGGATGACTAATTTATCCGCCAAAGTTTTCCGAGCTGCTTCGATGCGCTCGCTCAATTCCGCATCAGGCAAGCCCATGTAATTTTCAATTGCGGGAAACGTCTTGAGAGATTCTTCTAAAACTATTGTCATGAGATAAACTCCTTTTGCAATTCGGCTTTCTAAAAACAATTAGACGCAAAAAACAATTGTCCAATTGCCAAATTTTTACACTTCGAGAAAAAAGGCGCAAGCATCCATCTAACCGTTCTGCTCTCATTACAAAAACAATACAAATCCCCAAATCAATGTCGTTATTTTAGTTTGATAATTTCTAAAATAGCTTCGAAATGTTTATTAATAAACGTTTCAGAGTAGTCAAACCGTCTGCGAAGCCTCGAACCGTTGAATTCTTTTGATTTCAAGGGCGGTTTTGATTAGCCTTTTTCCCAAGTTTCGGTTGAATCAAGCTCTAACTTTTGATTGATGTAAAATGGCACGCCTTCAAATTCATAAATGCAAAAATAAGCGTAAGTTTTATACATGGCCACAATAAAACGGCGCGAGAATAGTTATTCTCGCGCCGTTAAAGTTTAATATGTTTTTGAAATTAAACATCCAAATTCCGGACATCTAGCGCGTTTTGTTCGATAAAGCGACGGCGCGGTTCGACCGCATCACCCATCAAAACAGTAAAAACCTCATCGGTTTCCACCGCGTCTTCGATGCGGACTTGGAGGAGCGTTCGTTTTTCCGGGTCCATCGTTGTTTCCCAAAGCTGTTCGGGGTTCATTTCGCCCAAACCTTTATAACGCTGAATCGTCAAATCTTTTTTCGCTTCCGCTAAAATCCGCTCGAGCAGTTCATCACGACTCGAAATTTCTTCGGATTTACCATTTTCGCCAATGACGAACGGCGCCGGCAATTCCTGTTCGAGTTTGCCGTGAATGTCAACTGATTTTTGAAACTCAGCGAGACTTCCTAAATTCCAATCGAACAAAACCGAACCTGCATTTGGAAGATGAATTTCAATCTCCCATAAACTATGCTCGATATCTTCTTTTAGCTCAGCGTTGTAACCAACCGCGGCTATTTTGTTTTTGACAGCGGTCATCATTTCTTCGCTTTGAAAAACTGCCCGCATTTTCCCTTTGACGCCGTTCATCATGACGCCGTCGCGCCCTGAAAACGCTGCGATTAAGGCTTTCATTAAAACGTTATCGTTGCCAATGCGCCGCGCAAATTTTTCGCGATAACGTTTTAATTCAACCACTTGTTCGAGCAGACGCGCCAATTCCTTGCCTTCAATTGTTTTGTTGGTCGTAGCAGATTTGACGGCTAAATCCCCCGTCGCCTGTCGCATCATATATTTAGTCATCAAACTTTCATTTTTGATGTACTCTTCTTTTTTCCCGCGTTTGACTTTATAAAGCGGCGGCTGCGCGATGTAGATATAACCGCGTTCGACGAGTTCTGGCATTTGACGGTAAAAGAAGGTCAGCAAAAGAGTTCTGATGTGCGAACCGTCAACGTCAGCATCCGTCATCAAAACGATTTTGTGATAACGCAGTTTGTTGACGTCAAAATCGTCTTTGCCGATTCCCGTACCGAGCGCAGTTATCAAAGCCTTGATTTCGCCGTGTCCGAGCATTCGGTCAAAACGAGCTTTTTCCACGTTTAAAATTTTACCTTTGAGCGGCAATACCGCCTGATTTTTGCGATCGCGCCCTTGTTTTGCGCTTCCGCCCGCCGAATCGCCTTCGACAATATAAACTTCGGATAAAGCCGGATCTTTTTCCTGACAATCGGCTAGTTTGCCGGGCAGAGTTGAAGTTCCGAGGGCGCTTTTACGAACAATTTCGCGGGCTTTTCGTGCCGCTTCGCGTGCTCTTGCGGCATCAACGGCTTTGCCGATAATCTTTTTCGCGACTACTGGGTTTTGCTCAAAAAACTCGCCCAAATGTTCATTTAAAAACGATTCGACCGCTCCCTTGACATCCGAATTAAGTTTGCCTTTAGTTTGCCCTTCAAACTGCGGCTGCGGTAATTTGACGGAAATTACCGCGACCAAACCTTCACGCACATCATCACCGGATAGAGCGGTTTTGAAATCTTTTGCCAGACCAGAATTTTGCGCGTAAGCGTTAATGGTTCTGGTGATTGCCGAACGGAAACCGGAAAGGTGAGACCCGCCGTCAACCGTGTTGATGTTGTTGGCAAACGAGTAAACCTTTTCGTCGTACGAATCGTTGTACTGCATCGCGACTTCAATTGAAAGATTATCGTTGACAACTTCGACATAAACCGGCTCATCGTGCAGGACAGTTTTGTTTTTGTTCAAATGCTTGACGAATTCGCCGATTCCGCCGCTGTAATAAAATTCGTGTGAGCGTTCAGTTTCTTCGCGTTCATCTTTGATAAAAATGCGAATGCCTTTATTCAAAAAAGCTTTTTCACGCAGCCGCTCCGACAATTTTTCAAAACTAAAAATCGTCGTGTCGAAAATTTCTCCGTCCGGTTTAAAAGTTATTTTCGTGCCGCGCTTTTTGGTTCTCCCAGTTTCCTTGAGCGGGGCAACCGGTAGTCCGCGTTTATATTCCTGCTCGTTTGTTTTGCCGTCGCGCCAAATTTCCAGCTTGACCCATTCGCTCAAAAAATTGACGCAAGAAACGCCGACGCCGTGCAGACCGCCTGAAACTTTGTAGGAGTTTGAGTCGAACTTGCCGCCGGCGTGCAGCACAGTCATGACAACTTCCGCCGCCGAACGTCCTTCCTGTTTATGAATGTCGGTCGGAATGCCGCGACCGTTATCTACGACCGTGATTGAATCGTCCACATGAATTGTGACATCAATCGTATCGCAGTAACCGGCGAGGGCTTCGTCAACCGAATTATCTACGACTTCGTAAACAAGATGATGAAGTCCCATATCGCCAGTCGAGCCGATGTACATGGCGGGGCGAGTCCGCACCGCATCGCGCCCTTCTAGAACGGTAATTGATTCCGCACTGTAACCATCTTTTTTCTTAGTTTCTTTCAATTCTTTTTCTGGTGTAGCCAATTTTTTATCCTCTGTGTTTTCTCTTATTAAAACTAATTAATATTTTCCAAAATCTTGCCGTTTTCGACTTGAAAAACTGCGGCTCGGTGGGCAAATTGCTCAACTAAAGTTTCTTTGGAAGTCGTTAGAAACGTTTGCGTTTTACCTTCTAAAAACTCAAGCAGCTTGGCCGTCCTTTTTTTGTCGAGTTCCGCGTCAATATCATCAAGTAAAAAGAGCGGGTATTCACCATTTCGCTCAAAATAAAGCTGAATTGCAGCAAGCTGTAAAATCAAAAGCGCGCTGCGCTGTTGTCCTGAACTCCCAAAGGCGCGTAAATCCCGCCCATCAAACAAAATCTCTAAATCGTCGCGGTGCGTTCCAAGGAGCGCATGTCCGGCGACCAGCTCGGCTTGAACCCGGAGATTAAGGCGTTCGGTCAAAAGTGATTTATAATCTCCTAAATCGCCTTTGCCTTCGAGCGACGAAACGTAGCGAATGGTTACGGTCTCTTTTTCAAAAAGGCGCTTCTCAAGGGCATTTTGCAGCAGTTCGACGTATCTAATTCGCGCCTTGTAAATCCGCGCGCTGTGCTGAACCAGCTGCTCGTTCCACGGAACGAGCAATTCTTTTGTTTTCTCAACCGAAAAACCGTTATCCTGAGCTGATTGCAAAAGGCTGTTTTTTTGCTTGACGACGCGATTATAATCGTGCAAAGTTTGAACAAAAGCCGGATAAATTGCCGTAATCCCGCCGTCCAAAAATTTGCGCCGTGCATCGGGTGTTCCGCGCACAATTTCTAATTCAGAAGCAGTAAAAATAACTGCATGAAGCTGCCCTAGATAACGGTGAACCACTTCGCGTTTGCCGTTGAGCGATAATGCTTTCGAGTTTCCCTGCAGAGTCACCTGCAAACTGCGATGGATTTCAGCACTTTGCTTAACGGTTCCGCGCACGAAAGATAATTCCTCGTCAAAAGCAATTGTTTCCTGCAGTTTTGCCGTCCGAAAACTTTTTGTTGTCGCTAGCAAATAAATTGCTTCAAGCCAATTTGTTTTCCCTTGTCCGTTGTCGCCCGTGATGATGTTGAGGTCATGCTCGCAGAAAATTTTTCCGTTGGCATTACGGAAATTTTGCATTTCGAGCGATTCCAGTAACATGATTAGATTTTACCATATAATCACGAATTTATCCGCTTTAAAAGCTAATAAAATCAAAATTTTAGAATCGAAATTTAACATTGTTTTTAATTTTAAAATATGTTAAAAAGTAGGTTGTAGAAGTTGCTTCCACCAGCAAATATTCCTCTTTTGCAAAGCCACTAATTTATAACAGGAGAAAATAATGCGTTTCCTCAAACTTAGAATTTTGTTTTTCCTGACATTATCAATCACAGTTTTTGGGCAGCAGAATAAAACAAAATCAACGGCCGAAGTTTCAATGAATGCCCCACCATTCACGGCGACGGCGATGAGCGGCAAAACATACAAGCTTGCAGATTTGAAAGGCAAAGTTGTAGTTATTAATTTTTGGTCAACTAGATGCGTCAATTGCGTGGACGAAACGCCGGACCTAAACGCTTTAGTTGACTCTTATCAAGGTAAAGAAGTAATTTTTCTCGCTTTTGCCCACGACGCGATGCCAAATGTACAAAAGTTTTTGAAAAAAAATCCGTTTAGGTACGACATCATTCCAGCCGGTTTGCAAGAGATGATTGTTCCTTACGGCGAACCAATCGGAAATGGATTTTTTGACATTCCATTTCCTACTCATATCCTGATTGATAAAGACGGCATTATCCAAGTTAATCAAATTGGCAGCGAAGGTATTGCCGCTCTTCGCAGAAAACTTTCGGACATTTTTAAAAATCCGTAATTCGCATCCGAAATTCGATTTGTCACCTCTGCCAATTTAAGCTATATTCGTCTTTCTGTTTTTGCATGCGGGGAGGCTTAGGCTAATTGGTAAGTCAGCAGTCTTGAAAACTGCCGCGAGAAATCGCTTGGGGGTTCGAGTCCCTCAGCCTCCGCCACACTCAATCTTGAATTTCGGATTTTTAGTTGCGTTAAAACACAAATTTTGGTTATCTATGAAGGCTGAATGAATCATCATTCAGCCTTTTTTTCATGAATCCTATTCGGTTAAACCAACCTGACAAACGTGAAGCTATTTTGCGCGCCGCCACCGAAGTCTTTGCGCGAAACGGTTACTTTAACGCCAAGGTTTCTGATATTGCCCGCACCGCGAATATTGCCGACGGCACGGTTTATCTATATTTCAAAAGCAAAGAAGAAATACTGCACTCGATTTTTGATCGAACGATGGCAGAGGGTATTACGCAAGCCAAAAAGCAGCTTGCCGAATGCCTTAGCGCGCCGGAGAAATTGCGTGCCGTGGCGCGGCTTCATCTGCAGCGCCTTGGTGCTGATCGCGAGCTGGCAATAGTTTTTCAAGTCGAACTGCGCGGCTCGACCAAATTTATGGAAGCGTTTTCCGCCGCCGGTTTTGCCGAGTATTTGAATTTGATTCGAGAAATTATCGAATCTGGTCAACGCGAAGGCACGTTTAGAAAAGATATTCACGCCAAAGTTTGCGCCAAGATTTTGTATGGCGCGCTTGATGAAATGGCAACAAACTGGATATTATCCAACCGCAGCTACGAACTTGAGACAATGGCAGATTCAGTTTTAGATATTTTTTTTAACGGCGTGACCAGCAAAAAATAAAGCCAGTTCCTGGTAGCAGAAACTGGCTTGAAAATTTAGTTTTGACGCCCTTGATCTTAAGGAATTACTCGCAATGGTAAAGATGTAGTAGCCGTTCTCGCCGCACCTGTCGCATATTCCAAAATTGTTTGCGCAATACTCTTAGGTGCTTTTTCCACTTCGACAATATCAAAAGGCTGCAAGGTAACATTGGGCTGTTGTCCTTTTTTAATCAAATCAAGATTGTAAGAAAGCATTTCGCGCTCACTCGATCCTTTTTTCAAACGGTAAACGCGAATTTCCTTTTTTTTAGCGCGTTCGTTTAAACCGTAAGCCATCGCTACAGCATCGGTCAACGTTAAACCGCGCTCAGGAATCGTGTATTTATTGGGTGCGCGAACTTCTCCAATAATGTAAACCGGCGCGGCACTTAAAACCGTGATGATGTCTCCGGGACGAACAATCGGATTAGCATCCGTTTTACCGTCACGAATATCGCTTAAGCGATAGATTTGCGAAGGAATTTTGAGCGGGTCGTTGCTGGCGGTTAGAGAATTAACGGTTTCGCCAGGTTCGGCGCACTGAAGCTGCTTGGTATGAATAATTTCAACCAATCCACTTGCCTGCTCGGTAGTCCCGCCCGTATAAGAAAGCAGTTCCAGCAATTTAACGCTGCGGCGCATATCGAATTGCTGCGGAGCTTTAACTTCGCCGTAAATCATTGCGGGCGGACGACTGCGTTTTTCCGTCACACGAACGTTAACCTGAGGATCACGCAAATATTTTTTGAGCAAAGTTGTGATGTCGGTGCGCAGCTCTCGGTCAGTATGGCAGGTCACCGAAACAGGCGTATTAACAAATGGTAATTGGATTTTACCATCCTCGTCCACCGTAAAATTACCGCCGAAATCCGGTTCGCCTAGCACTTTGACTTCGATTTCATCACCTATTCCGAGTAGATAGCCGCGCGTGTCTTGAACTAATGAGACATTTGTGTCGGTTTTGACCATTGCCGGATCGTTCTGCGCCGCTGCGCTCGTCAAACTGCACGCGCAAAAAATCAGGATGGCGCTAAAGTATTTTTTCATTATTTTCTCGTGAAAGAACCGTCTCGAACAAATTGGTAGTTACTTATCTAAATAAATTTGTAAATGCTCTGTAACTTGTAGATTTCGCTTTATCTCAAAGTAGTTTAGCTTATCGTAGAAACCGTTTAGACTCAATTTATTTCGAGTTGGTTGGCTGTTTTTCTCAAAGTTTTGCGAACACCGCGTTGACAGCCTGCGGCTCTGAACGATAATTTTGAAGGCGAATAATGTAATAAACCACATCTCAAAATAGCCGGATGAATAGCTTTTCCAACGATAACTTAACTGTGCTGACGCCCGAAGAACGATTTTGGTTTTTGCGCCGTCCCGTCCAGCTAATCTTGGATTTGCTGGTTTTGAGCATCGCGTTTTTGTTCTCTTACCTTTTGCGTTTTGATTTTCACTTGCCCGAATATTATCTCAATAACGCGCTCGACCAACTTCCTTTTGTAGTTTTGGTGCAGTTTACCGCGCTTTTTCTGGTCGGGGGCTACGCCCTGATTTGGCGTTACGTTTCGCTCGAAGACGTCAAATTCTTTTTGCGAGCGGCAGTTGCTTCAGCCGTTTTCTTACTGGTTGGCAGATTGTTGTTGCCCGCGTCATTTGAACGTTGGCTAGTGCCGGTTTCGGTGACGCTAATGACCACGATTTTAGGTTTTGGCGGAGTTTTCGGTTTGAGAATGCTCAGGCGTTCGGTTTACGAAGTTTATGAAAAACGCGGGCATGCGCTGGGACGCAAACAAACTAAACGCCAGACGGCCTTGTTTGTCGGCGCAGGACGTACTGGTTCGATAGCGGTCAAAGAAATTTTGAAACGCGGCGATTCAGGTCTCGAAATCAAAGGATTTGTAGATGACGATCGCCAAAAACGCGGCGGCAGCGTCAACGGTATCAAAGTTTTAGGAACGACACACGATTTGCCCCGTCTCGTCGAAGAGATGCGAATTAATCAAGTTATTCTGGCGCTTGATCGCACCTCAGGTAAAGATGTTCGCCGGATCACAGAAATTTGTCAGGAAATCGGTGTTAAAACAAGAATTGTTCCGAGTCTGCATGAAATCGTTGATGGTCAAGTGCAGCTCGAACGGATCCGCGATGTGCAAATTGAAGACCTCCTGGGGCGCGAGCCGGTAGCGCTTGACACGGAAGGTTTGAGTGAGTTTTTAACCGGCAAAGTCGTCATGGTAACGGGCGCGGGCGGTTCGATTGGTTCAGAGTTAGTTCGTCAAGTCTGCGAATTCAAACCCGCAAAGCTGTTGTTGGTTGAACGCGCCGAGTTTAATTTATTTGAGATTGATCGTGAATTAAAGCAAACTTTTCCAGAGATCAACTGCGCGGCTTTGATTGCTGACACCTCGGATAAAGCCCGAATGAACGAGGTTTTCGACGAATTTCGCCCGGCAGTCGTATTTCATGCTGCCGCTCACAAGCATGTTCCGCTAATGGAACAAAATCCGTGCGAAGCCATCAAAAATAATGTTTTCGCCACCGAAATTGTTGCCAGACTCGCCGGACAGTTTAATGCTGAAGCGTTTGTTTTGGTTTCGACTGATAAAGCGGTTAATCCGACAAGCGTCATGGGCGCTTCAAAACGCCTGGCAGAGCTTGCGGTGCAAAGCTTAAATCAGCAATTTAACACGCGTTATATGGCTGTGCGTTTCGGCAACGTTTTAGGCTCAACCGGTTCGGTCGTTCCACTTTTCCGCGAACAAATTCGCAAAGGTGAACCAATCACCGTTACGCACCGTGATATGACACGGTATTTTATGACCATTCCCGAAGCTTCGCAGCTTGTTTTGCAGGCGGGCGCGATCGGAAAGGGCGGCGAAATTTTTATTCTCGACATGGGCGAACCAGTTCGCATTGTTCAGCTTGCCGAAGATTTAGTTCGATTATCCGGTTTTCAGCCCTACGAAGATATTGATATTGTTTTTACCGGAATGCGCCCTGGCGAAAAATTATTTGAAGAACTCGAAATTTCGGGCGAAGGGCTTGTCAGAACACAACACGCCAAAATTTTCATTGGTAAAATTGCACCCGCTGCGCCGGCCGCAGTCAAACAAATGTTAGCCCGTTTTGACGCCGCTGTGACACGCGCCGACGCCATCGAAATTCGCGCATTGCTCAACGAGTTTTTGCCAGAAGCCCGCATCGAAATCCCCAAAGAAACGCAAAAAGAATTTGCTTCAGATTTAAAAAAAACCGTTTTGCGTGAAGGCGGCGATGAAGCTGCAGCAACAGTTTAGTAGGAAATCGTACCAACCAAAATGATACGAACAGTTAAACTTATTTTGTGAGCGCGGCGGGCTGATCACAGCCCGCCATTTTAATATCAAAGTTTGGAGAAAACATGGCAATTTTAGTGACAGGCGGCGCAGGTTATATCGGCAGCGTGACGGTCGAAGATCTCCGAGCAAACAATACAGAGGTCGTAGTTTTAGATAATTTATCGCGTGGACATCGCGCTGCGGTGGCGCCGGAAGTTCGATTTTACGAGGGCGATATTGGCGACAAAAATTTAGTCAAACGCATTTGCGCTGAGAATCAAATCGAAGCCGTAATGCACTTTTCGGCTTTCGCTTACGTCGGCGAATCAGTTGAAAAGCCAGGAATGTATTACGAAAACAACACACTTCACACAATGTATCTCCTGGACGCTCTGATTGAAGCGGACGTCAAGAAGTTTGTTTTTTCTTCGAGCTGTGCGACCTACGGCGAGCCGCAATACATGCCACTGGACGAAAAGCATCCGCAAAAACCGGAAAGTCCTTACGGCTGGTCAAAACTTTTCGTTGAACAGATTTTGAAGGATTATGACCGCGCTTACGGTTTAAAGTTTGTTGCTTTGCGCTATTTTAACGCTTGCGGCGCGACCGCTACGCGCGGCGAAGATCACGCTCCCGAAACCCATTTGATCCCGCTCGTTTTAGAAGCCGCGCTTGGAAAACGACCGCATATTGCGGTTTTTGGTGATGATTATCCAACGCCCGACGGTACTGCAGTAAGAGACTACATCCACGTTTCGGATTTAAGCCAAGCTCATCTGCTTGCCGTAGAACATCTGCAACGGGGCGGCGACTCGGAATTTGTCAATCTGGGTAATGGCACTGGATTTTCGGTTCTGGAGGTTATTGAGGCAGCCCGAAAAGTCACTGGCAAAACTATCAAGGCAGAAGTTGTTCCGCGTCGAGCTGGTGATCCGTCAAGATTAATTGCTGACGCGGCTAAAGCGCGAAACTTACTCGGTTGGAATCCACAGTTTGCTGACATTGAAACAATTATTGAGAGCGCGTGGAACTGGCATCTGGCAAATCCAAAAGGCTACGACAAAACGTAAATCACTCCAGTAGCACGAAAAAAAAAATCGTGTGAAACCAAAAAATCTATTGTAAGATGAATTTTCGCGCTTTCGCCGAAGCTGGAAACCCGTGCTCTGCGGCGTTGGCGCGCCTTTATTTATCTTGCGAATACGAGGGGCGATTTATGGATAAATTACTATTGTGCTTGATTTTAGTATTTTCGTGTCTTTCCGCTATTATTGCTCAAGACAATTCAATGCGAACGTTTTCGGGTGTGATTTTGACGCAGCAATTTGAGGCTGTTCCAAATGTCAACATTGAAGTAAAGACGGAGAGCGGAAAGCTAAATGCAGTTAGTAATGGTGAAGGAAATTTTAAGTTCATAGTGCCGCGCGAAAATCTCTCGGTCGCGTTTTCCGGCAACAACATTGCGCCGCAAACTCGGCTTTTTGCGGCGACCGATAATCTCGAAAATCTACAAATCAAAATTATCTTTACCGTTGCGCCGATTAACGAAAGTGTCGTCATCGAAGACAACACTCTGACCCCGCAAATTGAATTTCGCAACAAAAACATTTACAACAAAACTCTTTTTTCGCGTGATGATCAAATTTTCCAAACGCTGAACGCTGGAATCAACGCCGGTCAACACGAAGGCGGCGGCAAATCGTTGGAAGTTCGCCGTTTTGGTTTTAACCTCGATCACGGCGGCGTTAACGGCGGTCTGAAAATTTTGGTTG
>JBDTZD010000319.1:0-3609 GCA_040005335.1 Pyrinomonadaceae bacterium
CGGCGTGATTTACGGCGACGGCGTGATTTACGGCGACGGCGTGATTTACGGCGACGGCGTGATTTACGGCGACTAAAGATAATTAAGTAAGCTTTAATTTTGGATTGGAAGCGAAGAAATTTATTTACTTTGCTTCCAATCCAATTCTATTTCAAATCTCTCGATAGAGGAGGTCACTAGGCTCAACTGATTTGAAAATAAAGCATAACGTGATTTTTTTTTGCAATAATATTTGCAAATAAGACCGGTAATTCTGTAGATTAAAATAGTAAAGGTTGGATCGGCGATTTATTGCAAATCTGATAAATGCCTATTAATTTTTTGTCCCATGCCCTAACGCTCATATATTCAGTTATTGTTTCCTCAAAGACTGTTTGCCTTCTTTTCACTCAAGCATTTGTTTAATGAAGAGAAAGACAGGTTCTAACGTCCTTCTCTGAAGTATCAATCGAAATTCTATGCCGAACACGAAAGCGAAAGTTTTTTTATACACCATCGTCGCTTTGGGAACAATCATTTGTGCCGGGTCAATTTATTATTTGCCTCTTCATAAAGTTGATTTCGGCTTGGTTTTCATCGCCGCAATTACGATTCTCTTTAATTCGCGTTTATCAATTCAAATGCCCGGCTCAAAAGTGCATTTTATGATGGGCGACGCGCTTATTTTTCTAACACTTCTTATCTACGGCGGAGAGGCGGCAATTATTTTAGCCGCAGCTGAAGCGTTTGGGACGTCACTGAGATTAAAAAAACAAGGAGTTTTTACTAAATTCTCCACCATTCTCCAAAATACCGGCATTATGGCTCTTTCAACCGCCGGGACGTATGCTGTCGTGGTTGGTTACTCCAGATTTTTTCAAACTCAACCCAATTATCAAAATACAGCTGAGCTTCTCACAATCCTGGGGTTGATGGCTCTCACGCAATTTTCGCTCAACACTGGTTTGGTGGCTTTGATTGGCAGCTTGAAGAGCGGCGTCACCCCATGGCAAGTTTGGAACGAAAAGTGTGTCGGGGCATCCGTTACAAATATTGTTGGAGTCGCCTTTGCCGGGTTGGTTTACAAATTGATTGAAAGTTTTAACGTTGCCGCCGTGATCGTCGTTTCAGTTATTGGGGGCTTGCTTTATTACACATATCGCCGGTATGTTGCTGAACTCAAGACTAAACAGGAGCAAGCCGAAGAAGCCGAGCGCGAACGAGTCGCCGCCGAAAAACAACGTGCCGCAACCGAAGCACGCCGTATCGAAGAAGCCGAACAACATATTTCCCAACTTGCCGGATTGCTTGCCGAACAAGAGCGCATTAGCGAAGCTCTGCGTCAAAGCAAAGAGCGCTTTCAACATGCCGCTTTGCATGATAATCTCACGGGACTGGCAAACAGGGCGCAGCTCTTTGAGCGGTTGCGAGCATTGTTGGAAATTAATCAATCAGATTCTACCAAAGGTTTTTCCCTGCTCTTTTTCGATTTGGATCGCTTTAAAAACGTTAATGACAGTTTGGGACATGAGGTCGGCGATAAATTGTTGGTGGTAGCCGGGCAGTATCTTCAAAAAACGATTAGACAAGACGATTTGGTCGCCCGGCTCGGCGGTGATGAATTTGCCATTGTTTTAAATGGAATGACCGAAGTCGGTCATGCATTTAGTTTTGCTGAACGCATTAGGCAAATGTTTTCCTCTCCCTTCAGAATTGATGGACAACAAGTTTTCACCGGCATTTCAATCGGCATTGTGCTCAGCAGCAGTGACGATTATCAAACGCCCGAAGAAATTTTGCGCGATGCAGATATGGCGATGTATCACGCCAAATCCAATAAAATCGGCTGCGCTGTTTTTGAGCCGGAACTAGGCGCTGCCGCGGTCAAAAACATCAAACTGGAAACAGATCTTCACTATGCTCTTCAGAGAAATGAACTGAGAGTTTATTACCAGCCGATTCTTTCGCTTGAAACAGGTTTTGTCGCCGGATTTGAGGCATTAATTCGCTGGCAACATCCTGAGCGCGGATTAATTCCTCCAATGGAGTTTATTCCGCTGGCTGAAACTACCGGTTTGATTGCTCCAATCACGCTTTGGGTCTTACGCCAGGCGTGTTCACAATTGTCGCGCTGGCACTGGATGTCCAGAGAAAATCGCGGACTGTTTATGAGCGTCAATCTGTCGAGTAAGCATTTTACCGAGCCAAGTTTAGCGTCTGATGTCGAAAAAATCTTGATCGAAACCGGAGTTCAACCTGGTTGTCTCAAACTTGAAATTACCGAAAGCGCAGTGATGGAAAATGCTTTAGCCGCTGCCGAAGTCCTCGAAAAGCTGAGAGAGCTTGGCGTGAGTTTGGCGATTGATGATTTTGGCACAGGTTATTCGAGCCTCAGCCATCTACATGAATTTCCTATTGATACCATCAAGGTTGATCGTTCGTTTATCAACCGAATGGAGCGCGCCGGAACAAATACAGAAATCGTTTACACCATCGTTACGCTGGCAAAAATGTTAAAAATGGAAGTCGTTGCCGAGGGCGTCGAAACTGAATGGCAAGCATATGAGCTGCAAAACTTGGGCGTCAAATATGCCCAAGGATTTCTTTTCTCAAGACCGGTTCCTGCCGAGGAGTTAGATGAATTTATCAATCAAAAACGAAATTTTTTGAGCGGAACGGCAGCGGATTGCGAAAATCGCAATCTAGTTTTAAACGGGAAAATCCCATCCAGAACAATTTTAGCCTTGGGAACTGAAAAGATAGCTGTGGAAAAATAATGATATTCTGCCAAACAAAATGGCGATTGGTTTTTAAAACAATGAATGCCAATGTTCGTTCACATCTGCAAAAAGCGGAGAGAAATATTATCTTGCTCTCGCCGCTCTGCTTACCTCCAATAATATTGAAGCATTTGGATTTAGCCACCTTAAAGTAAATTGATATTCAAACACCCTATTAACATTGCGAAGTTATGTTAATAAGCGTTCATTAAATTGAACACTTTCAACAATATACTAGATCGGAAAATCCAAATTTTCCGATTTTTTTGTGTCCACTTTCCGAAAACGGCAATCAACCTGCTCTTCCCAGCTTGTAGTGAAGCGAGTCAAATTGACATAAGCCTCCGTTAATTGAACTTACTATGTGAAGGCATGACTTTTGCGCTTCAAAGAGCGTAAGGCGCAGTGGAAATTTGAGTGTGTTCAAAAAATTGGACATTTTTAAGCGGCACCAAAAATCCGTTTAAACTTTTTTCTAAGACAGTCCGCATGGTAGTTCACCAGCTTAGTTTTGAACTGCGATCAAGGGAAGAAAAGCAGGAATATTCCGAGGAGCAGAACACTTTTAATGTCGCTCGAAATTACCAAACACATTTATCCATCGCGCGGCGGCAACGGCGGCAATGCGGCTTCAATCCATCATTCGCATGCTGCTGCTCTGAGTCCGTTGTCGGTCTCTGCTGCTGCCTCTGCAATGGCGGCTCTCGGCAGCCAGCAGCTGCAGCAACAAGCTCAATCAATCCGGTTGCTGGATGATTCAACGGCTGATGACTCAATCTGTTTAGAACCACAACAGCAGGCAGAGGCGACTGGAGAGATTAACCTGCCGCTCCTGGCAACGGCCAACGAT
>JBDTZD010000011.1:0-12054 GCA_040005335.1 Pyrinomonadaceae bacterium
CGTTTTTGGCAACACCCTCAGAACAACGTTTAACTTCAGCATCGTATAATTTACGATTCTCATCCGTTAACTGCTTTAATTGCTCAGCGGTTGCCGGTTTAGCCAGAAATTCTTCGCACGTTTGCGGTTCCGCCTTTGCCGCCTCTTCTTTTTTCTGAGCGAAAACTCCGTTGCCGCTCGCAACGAGTAAACCCGCTATTAAAAAAGAACCAAAAAAAACTTTTCGCTTCATAAAACTCTCCTCCAGATATTTAAATCAAAACGTTTAGCAAATATTTAACGGTGACATTATAACGCGTAGATGCGTCGTTTGTGATGCCCTTAGTTTTCAAAAAGTTGTCGAAATCTTCTTTTCATAAGCAATTGGATCTTCGATTCCGGCGCTATCAAACCCGCGCAGCCGCAAAGCGCACGAATCGCAGCAACCACAAGCCAAATCATTGTTTTGATAACAAGACCAGGTTAACTGCAAAGGCGCATTTAATTCAACTCCGCGCCGCACAATTTCGGCTTTTGATAAATCAATAACCGGTGTTCTAATTTCAATTTTCGTCTCGGGCTTTGTGCCGACGTTGATTGTTTGTTGAAAAGCGGCGTAAAACTCTGGTCGGCAATCAGGATACCCGCTCGAATCTTCAGCCACTGCTCCAATGTAAATTCTGCTGGCACTGATAATCTCAGCCCAACTTGTCGCAATCGCCAGAAAATGCGCGTTGCGAAACGGGACATAGCTCGTCGGGATTTCTTTCGATTCCAAATCTGCTTTAGAAATCTTAATCTGCACATCGGTCAAAGACGAACCACCAATTTTTGTCAGAGATTCGATTGAAATTATCAGTCGTTTGGCAACGCCATAAAAATCCGCCAAATCTTCAAATGCTTTTTTCTCTCTGACCTCGGTACGCTGACCGTAAGAAATGTGCAAAAATGCGAGCTCATCCATTTCACCGTTTGCAATCGCTGCCGTGACACACGAATCCATTCCGCCAGATACCAGACAAACTGCAACCTTGGACTTTGGACTTTGGACTTTGGACTGCATTTCAGACTCCGTGAACGTTAGCTCCCCAAATGTATTTGTGTAGTTGAAGCTGCATCCTGACGTTTTTTAATTTGCTGGCTGCCACCCAGATTGCAAATTCAGGCAAGTTTTCAAGTCCGAAAATTGGTGATATTAAAATTGCTTTAGCGCGGTGCTCCAAATCGTGACTTTCAATAATTTGCCCCGCAAATTGTAAATCCGCTAAATTCGTCACGACAAATTTTACTTCATCAACATCTTTGCGTAAGCGTTCCAAATTTTGCCAGTAATTGCGCGTCGCTTCACCAGACGCGGGGCACTTAACATCCAAAATAATTTTAGCTCGTGCGTCAACTCGCTCAGTCGAGACAAAACCGCCGGTTTCGATCAAAACCTCAAAATCTTCATCGCAAAGTTGAGAGATTAATTCAAAAACGTTTTTTTGCGCCAGGGGTTCGCCGCCCGTGACTTCGACTAAATCGCAGCCAAAAGCTCGGATTTGAGTCAATATATCTTCGATCGCCATTTGTTCGCCGCCCGTAAAAGTGTATTCCGAATCACACCAGCGGCAACGCATCGGGCAACCCGTTAATCTGATAAACGAGCAGGGGCGACCGGCGTGAGTTGATTCGCCTTGAATCGAACGGAAAATTTCGGTGACGCGCAACATATTTAAAATTTTAGATTTGCGGCTTTGGATTTGCAATCCCGCGCGTCGCTCTTCGGCGCGATTTAATGCTAGAATGTGCCAGTTTGCAATTTAAATTTGCCCGAAATGCTTGTGACGGCTAGCGTTCAAAAACAGGAACAAATAATTTTGGAATCTACGACGCGCCTGCTCTCTCGTGCCGCAGACGCGCGCGGGTTGCGAGTGGATAATTTGCTGCCTCGCGTTAAAACTGTTGTTGAAAAAACTTTTCGTGATGCAGTCAATTTGCCCGAAGCGCGGACATTTATCGAGTCTTTGCACATTGATGATTTGTGTTTGGTTTTAGCCTGTGAGCGCGGCGACGAGGCAGCTTGGCAGGAATTATTTACAAATTTTGGCGCGACAGTGCGGGCAGCGGCGCGAAAAATAACTTCTAATACGGAAGATGCCGAAGACTTAGCAAATTCTATTTGGGCTGAACTGCACGGTTTGAAAATCAATGCCAATGGTAAATCATCCGGCAAACTAAGCTATTATTCCGGTCGCGGAAGCCTAGCTGGCTGGCTGCGAGCCGTTGTCGCGCAACTCGCGATTGATGCACATCGCAAAATTTCAAGACTTGTCCAAATTGAAGAAGACCGAGATTTTGAAAACCTTGCTTATGAAGCCGACGCAAGAGACACAATAAAATTTCATGCGACCGAAGAAAATCCGGAAAATTCTTTGATTGAAAAACGCGGGACGGAGGCGACGGAAACCGCGCTCAAAAGGGCGATTGCAGAACTCGAAGCTGAAGACAAATTGTTGCTCAAGCTTTATTATTTCGACGGTTTGAATCTTAAACAAGCGGGCGCGATGTTGGGTTTTCACGAAGCCACGGCATCCAGACGCGTCGTCAAAATTCAAACTAACTTACGAAAAAAAGTTGAACATATTTTGCAAACCGAGCGGGGCTGGAAACTTGACGAAATCAAACAGGTTTTGGCAAACGCGGCGAGCATTTTACAAACCGATGTCGAAAAAATTATCAACGACGGTTAAAAATGTGCAAGAAATTCGAACGGAGGGCGTTCCGAAAATGCCTGCGCTAAAATAATTAAAAAACAATGGCTTCTGAATTCGACAACGAAATGGATTTTCTTCTGCGACAAACGGCGCAGCAAGCTGCTTTGGCGCCTAGTAATGCTGCGGAAAACCATCCACTAAGTTTCCCCGAAAGTCCTTCAAACAATCATTTGGACGCTGATGATTTAGCCGCTTTTGCTGAAAACGCTTTACCGCAACTTGCGCGCTCCTCTTTTGTTTCTCATCTCGCCGATTGCAACTTGTGCCGGGAAATTTTGTCGAATCTGATTTTGCTCAATGAAACAGCACAAGAAGAAGAACTGACGGTAAGCGAATCGGAAAAGACGGTTGTTGCAGTAAAACCTTCCTGGCTGGATTCATTCAAAAAACTCTTTGCGTTTCCAACGCTGGGGTTTGCATCCGCGGCTCTCGCAGTTTTGTTGATTGGAAGTTTTGCGTTTGTGGCTTTGCGGCGAACGCAGGAAAATCTTTCTGCTTCGGTTGCCAAACTCGAACCGGAACAAACCGAGGAGGCGCTATCAAAAAAACGTGCTTCGGCTCCCCCCCCGGCTGCGGTTAGAGACGAGGAAAACGAGCCGAAGGCAGAAGTTCCGGTTGAAACGCCAAATGCCAGCACAGCAGAAACGCTCCCTGAAAGCACGCCCACGCCTGATGAAAAGGAGAGTGACAATCTGCCGCCTTCAGTTCGAGTTATCAAAGGAATTAACAGAAATTCAGCGTTATCTGATGCTGCCTCGCGAAATGAAGTTTCTGCAAATTCATCAAATCAAAATGCTGCGGCAAACGTTCCTCTGCCTAAGCAAACAACCCAGCCTACGGCCGGAGCTGGACTGGCGGCTGCTAAGCCTCAGGCGTCGGAAAGCTCAATCGTCCAATCTCCCGCCCTAAAACCGGAAGATAAAGCAAAGGAAGATCTGCTTGCACGCAGTAGTAAAGTCAACAAAGACGAACCGGCTAAAACTGATGACAGCAGCGACGATTTAAGAGAAGCCCCTCCCTCCCCGAGCGCAAGACGCGCCGCGACCGCTCCGGGACGCAATGCGGAGAAACAAAATATTGTCGAAACCCGCACAGTCAGCGGCAAAACGTTTCAGAAAATTGGCGGCGTGTGGTTTGATTCGGCGTACAATACACAAAACCCAAAGAACGTTTCGCGCGGCTCGGATGAATACAAAAAACTTGATGCCGGTTTGCGCTCAATTGCGGAAAATCTGAGCGGTGAAATAATTATAGTCTGGCAAAACAAAGCCTACCTAATTCGCTAATTTGCTATTATTCATAAGGACAGACAGGATGGATGCAAGCTTGATTATGCTGTCTATCCTTTTTATATTGTGAAAATTATGAAGCGCAGTTTTGTTTTGTTTTCACTTATTCTGATTTTGTTATCCTGGGCAGCAAACGCGACAGCCGCGCCCGGTTGGGAGGCGCGACTTGACGGACGAGTAAAGTTTTACCAAACGACGGATTTTGGCATTTTGGTAGTAGGCACAGAACGCTCGCTTTATGCCGTTGACGGCGCAAGCGGCGAAACGGTTTGGCGGCGCGCCGTCGGCAATTTGAATGAAACCGCCATCACGCCAGTTCCCGGTACGGATTTAATTTTGCTTTCGCTCGATGAGGGCAAAAAATCGCGGCTTTCTGCTCTGGATTTGTTAACTGGTGAAGCAGTTTGGACGAGCGATAAAATCAAGGGAGATGTGATGCAGCTGGCGGTCGCTCCCGAAGAGAACCTGCTCTGCGCTGTGTTGGTTAAAAACGCGCGCGGAAATACGAATGAAGCGTTGAAACGCGAGCCTACGGTGGGCGTTTTTGATTTACAAACGGGCGATCTGCTCTGGAAGCGTGACCTTGGCGGGGAAATTGAAATGATGCCCGCTTCATTCAATGAAAGTGGTGAAATCACTTTTACGCTTGATAATTATCGTGCGCCGCTGATTTTGGACGAGCGTGTTTTTCTATTTTATGAGGGCGCGACTTCGTTTGAAGCGCGAACCGGAAAGGAACGTGAACGCGAAAAATATAAAATTAATGAAGACGGACTTGCTCTGACCGAAGCAGACCCGTTATTTGACAACGAATTTATTTACACGTCGGGACGCGGAAAAGTACGCGCCGTTCGCCGGGCAACTGGCAGAGTCGAATGGGAAGCCAAAGATTTAGGCGTGACACCCGAAATGTTTTTGGTTGGCGATTTTTTGTATGTTCGCACCGGTGGGCAATTTACCCGAATTAAAGACGGCGAAATCGAAAGCAAAGGCTCATTCGGAGTTTCGGCGCTCGACCGCAAAACCGGCAAAACAATCTGGCGCTACAAAGGGGCGGATAAAGGCATCACAAATTTTGTTTTCGCGAGCGCAAACACGATTTGGTTGGCTGACAAAAACGAATTGATTGAAATTGACGCCAAGTCAGGCAGACGAAACGGCAAACTTGAACATAAAGTCAAAGACGCACAATTTATTTTAATTAATGAATCTGGTGAAGCCGTGGTTGGTGGGCGCGAACAGCTCTCAGCATTTCAAATCTTAGATTTCAAATCAAATAATTTTCGTTTGGTTTGGAGTGCAAAATATGAGGCGCCAGAGCGCTCTTTTCTATCGCGCGTCGGTTCAATCGCCCTGCGCGCGACGGCTCTTTATTTTCGCTATGGCGGATTGGTTAATTTTGGTTTTAACGCTTTTCGCGGCGCGTCTCTGCTGCGTTCAATTGCCGGACTGCGGTGGTCAGGTATGAAAGCGAGAATCGGCAATTTTGATCTAACATCGCTTGCTACGAACGCTGCACGAAACACAGTTTCAAATCAAATTCGGACTTTTGGAATTGCTTCGCGGATTGGCAATCTTAATTCGAATAGTATTTTAACTCGTCCGCGCCTTCCGGATTTCCCTCGTCCGCGAATCTCCGCGCCAACCCCTTCGCGCGACGCGGTGCAGGAAAAGCTGCTTGACCGGATTGACCCTGCAAACGTCGCGAATCGTCTGGCAGATTGGCTTTCGCGTCGTAAAAGATTGGCAGAACTTCGCGGAAATTATATGTATTTTTACACTGAATTAGAGCGCGGAGGCAAAGGCTTGGTCGGTGTGAATATCACTGATGGCACACCGCAAAGACAAATTCGTCTCGGCGAACTGGATGCACGTTTCGTCACCGATGAAATTGCCGGACTGCTTTATTCGGCAAATGGTAATCGCTTGACATCTTATAATTTAATTAGCAGATAAAATCAATTGCTTTGCAATAGTCGTAGTTCTCGCCGCGCTCCCAGAATTTCACGTTGCGAGCGCGGCGAAAGATTCGCTTTGTTAATTCGATAATGACTCCGAACTCTTTTCATGCTTTGTCTCAATATTTTTACTTTTCAATTAAACATTCCTTTACGAACCTAGCGGCTTTGCGTGAAAATTCAGTGTAGCGCTTTTATTGTCAAAAATTTTATGGAGTTAGAATGATAAAAAAACTTGTCGCCGTTTTAGGTGTTTTGCTTATACTTGTGCAATTTGTCACTGCGCAAAAACAGTCATCAACAAAGTCGAATCCTGAAATCAAAAAGATGCTGGCGGAAGTTTCGGCGAAAAATGTTGAAACGACAATTCGCAAACTAGTTTCTTTTGGCACGCGCAATACTTTGTCTGAACAAGACAACCGAGAACGCGGAATCGGCGCGGCGCTTGATTATTTGTTTGGTGAATTCCAGAAAATCAGTCAAGATTGCGGCGGCTGTTTGACAGTTGAAAAACAGATTTTCACCCAGCCGAAAGCCGCTCGCGTTCCTGAACCCACAATTTTGACCAATGTTGTCGCGACGCTCAAAGGCAATCAGGCTGAATCCGCTGATCGTTTCTATGTCGTTTCCGGGCATTACGATTCTATGTGCACGTCGCCGACCGATGCGAAATGCGATGCTCCCGGTGCAAACGACGACGCTTCCGGAGTCTCTGCCGTGCTTGAAATGGCTCGTGTGATGTCGAAACGCAATTTTGATGCATCCATAATTTTTATGGCGGTGGCAGGTGAAGAACAAGGGCTGCTTGGCGCCACCTACAATGCCGAGCAAGCGAAACAAAAGAGCATGAATGTTGAGGCGATGTTCACCAATGACATTATCGGTGGCGTGACGAGTTACAAAAATTCTCCGGAGCGCCAGTCCGTGCGCGTTTTTGCCGAAGGGGTGCCGTCAAACGAAACAGAAGCGGAAGCCAACTTGCGCCGCAGCGTCGGGGGCGAAAACGATTCACCTTCGCGCCAGATCGCGAGATTTATAAAAGAACAAAGCGAAATTTATTCGCCGCGTTTTCGGGTCAACGTTATTTACCGCCGCGACCGATATTTGCGGGGCGGCGATCATATTCCGTTTCTCGAACGTGGTTTCCCAGCCATACGTTTTACTGAACCGAACGAAGATTACACGCATCAACATCAGAACGTTCGTACAGAAAACGGTGTGCAATATGGTGATTTGCCCGAGTTTGTTGACTATGGTTATGTCGCAAACGTCGCTCGGATAAATTTAGCAGCCCTTGCCGGCCTTGCCCTCGCTCCGGCAAAACCGCTCTCTGTTGGCATTATTACTACAAAATTAACTAATGACACCGAATTAAAATGGGACGCGAATAAAGAACCTGATTTGGCAGGATACGAAATTGTCTGGCGCGATACGACGCAGGCAGCCTGGACGAACTCGAAATTTGTCGGCAACGTCATGACTTACACAATGTCGGGAATGTCTAAAGATAATTATTTTTTTGGTGTTCGCGCCGTAGATAAAGCCGGAAATAAAAGCCCGGTCGTGTTTCCAAAACCCGTTAGGTAACCGATTTTTGATTTGGCGTTTTACAAAAATGCACTCTCTATCATTGGCTTCTTGCAGCTTAGTTGCCTATAAATTAAGCGAAAAAGGCACGCAAATTACTACTCCATCTCGGCGGCACGCCGTTTGACAACAAAATCAGCAGGATAATTTGGATTCTGATCTTAAAAGTGAAAAGATGACGGCAAAAAAAGATTCAATGGAGAACCACGCAACTACTTTCACGCCTTCCGCGCAACCCAGGTTTATTCCCCAAGAACAACTGTCGCTGACCGAGCAAATAATTAAATTTTACGAAGTAGCCGGAATTGATTACGAGCATTGGAGCAAAAACTTTAATATGCATTTCGGCTACTACCAGTGGAATTTTAATCCGTTTAATCGCGAACAAATGCTCGAACAAATGAATGATGAGGTTGCTAAGCGGCTGCATTTGTCCGTACAAAAATCATCTTTTCTGATTGACATGGGTTGCGGCGTCGGAGCGACCGCCAGACATATCGCCAAAGATTATTCAAACTCAGTTATCAAAGGCATTACAATAAGTCCCTGGCAAGTGGAAAAAGCCGCCGAGGTCAATGCAAAAGCAAAACTACAAAATCAAGTCGAAGTTTTGCAAGGCGATTACACGGCGCTGCCTTTTGCCGAAAACACGGCAGACGGTGCGTTCGCAGTCGAAAGCTCTTGCCACGCCGAGGGCGCGGATAAAATCCGTGTAATCACCGAAATGGCTCGCGTTTTAAAACCGGGCGGGCGTTTTGTCGTTGCCGATTGTTTTATTAAGCGTCCGGAAAAACCGTTTAATCCTTTGATGAATCGCTGTTATCAAGCAATTTGCCGAAACTGGGTGCTGCCGGAAATGCCGACTCTTGATTATTTCGTCGAAGCTTTGGCGGCAAATGGAATGCGCGATATTGTGGTCGAAGACATTTCTTGGCGCATTGCTCCATCGGTCGCACATGCACCGTTTTCAGTTTGTAGTTTTATTATTAATAAACTGCTGGCAGGCGAGAAACTCAAACAACAAAGCATCAATAATTTAAAGGGTTCGTTGTTGGCATTAATAATGGGTCTCAACCGATCTAAATTTAGTTATTGTTTGATTAGCGGGACGCGAAGTTAGCAAAACCGGAGGTTTGTAGTGTTAAAAACAGGAGCTAAAAGCTGACAAAAACGAGCGGTATAATTTTTAACCGTCCACTCTTCTCCGCTAAAAAACTAAAATTTATTTCTTCGCCGGAGTTCCATTTTGAGCAAAATAGCCTTGCCGATGAACAAGTTTGACTTTCTGTTTTTCTAAAGCCGAATTCGTTACTTGAATTTCTATTTTGCGATACGATCCGTCTTTTTTCTCGTTTGATGGAGCGTAAGCGATCAGATACTGCGAACGTAAATCATCTTGAATTTGCTCAAAAGCGCGTTGCAAATCTCGTTCATCGCGCGGAAAATAAGCGCGCCCCCCCGTGCGTTCAGCAATTTTGTTAAGGCTTCCTTTATCTACACCATTAAAATAATCATCGCCGATTCCGACGCAGTAAATAATCGCATCGGCTTTGAGGGCTTGTTCAACTGCATCATCAATTCGCTTGCTGCCGAAAGTATTAACGCCGTCGCTCAGTAAAATAATAGCTCGGCGTGTGCCTTGCGGTGCTTCGCGCAAAACCTCATCCGATGTTACCCAAAGGGCATCCCAGACGGCGGTCGAACCTGCAACGGTTTGGCTTCGACCAGAAATTGGCGGCGTGCCGACTGTGACACCGCCGCCAATATAACCAGAAGGTGCAACAAACTGGACGTTATCAATTGCGCGCCTGAGACGCGCCATATTTCCAGTCAAACTTTGCTCAAGCGTTGTTTCGCCTGTAAATGACAAAACCGCTACTTCGTCTTTGTTTGGACGCACTACGTTTTCGAGAAATGATTGCGCGGCGCGTTTTTCTTCGGGCAGTGTGCGTTCTTGCGACGCGCTCGTATCAATAATAATTGCTAGCGAAAGCGGCAGAGAAATCTGTTTCTCAAAGGTAAAAATCTGTTGCGGCTGGCCGTCTTCCAATATTTTCACATCATCTTTGGTTAGATTTGTCACAAAACGACGTTCTTTGTCCGCTGCCGTAAAAGTGATGTTAACAAGGTCTGCATCAACTTTTAACGGTTCATCGTCTTCGATAATGACTTCAGGCGAAGGTGATGGAACAGGAGTGGGCGTAGGTTTTTGTTGCTGTGCAAACGCTAAATTCGCCGATAACAAAAAGACAAAAAGCAAAAAGAATAAATTTTGATAACGCATGATAAAAAGGATAAGGTATGAAGGATAAAAGCGAGAGAATTTGTTTCATCCTTTCGCCTTCATCCTTCATCCTTCTAAGCTATCTGATGCGGTCGCGAACAGCCCGGTAGCCCGATTTGGTAAAGATTTTATGATCGCCGTCTTTTCCATTATCCGCCAGACGGACTTCGATCTTGCGTTCTACGCCGTCATAATTTTGATTTGCCGGTTTATAAGTCAAGTAATACTGAGTGCGGAGTTGTTTAGAGATTAATCCGAAGGATTTTTCGAGAGCCAACATGTCGCCGGTAAAAAAAGCTTGTCCGCCCGTTTCTTTCGCCAATCGTACCAAATCTTTGTCGCCTGTGTCTCTGACCGTGCCAGCTTCGACGCCCGGCACGCTTGCCAAAAATCCGGCTTTGGTAGAAATTGCAAAGACTGTTGTTTCGGTGCGCTGAGCAATATCAATCGCATCGTTTAAATCGGCGCGGCTGAAAGTATCGTCGCCATCAGTGATGAGAACAATAACGCGTCTTCCGGCGGCTCCGCGTAATTTTTCGTCACAAAATTGGTAAACGGCGTCGTAAAGGGAAGTTTTATTACCGACTTCTTTGACCGCATCAACCGCTTTGCCGAGCAAGTCTGTTTTATCAGTAAAATCCTGCCGGAGCTTAATTTCGTGATCAAAAGTCAAAAAAGCTGCTTTGTCTTTTCTGACTCGCATTACCGTAAAGAGAAAATTTTTCGCAGCTTCTTTCGAAAATTTGGTTTTCCCAGCCGTTGAAGGCGAAGTATCCATCATGACGCCGACATAAACCGGTGGGTTATCGCTTTCATCGGTGAAAAATGTGACTTCCTGTTCTTTGCCATCTTCCAAAACAACAAAATCGCTCTTCTTTAAACCGGAAATCGGCTGCTTTTTCTTATCAACTACTGTAACCGGAAGCCGCACTTCAAAAACATCGGGAGCTTTAATAACATCATCACCCGGTTTTTGCTGCGCGCTCGCGAGCAAAGTAAAACTAAATACGAACGCGGTCAGAAGGGACAGAAATAAAACTGAATTTTTCATAAATGCTGAACTAAAACGGAAGAAATTTAAGAAACCATGCGCCGCTTTGATGCCGACAGCCTCGCTCTTTGTTGCCAAATTGGGCAACAGATATAAAATGAGCATTATAAAATAGTTTTCATCAAAGCTAAATTTGAGGGGTTAGCTTCCGGTTCGGAGCAGAGCCAAAAAGCTTTCTAATTCGGGCGGCAGAGGAACATGAAACTTTAAATATTCCCCGGTTCGAGGATGCTTGAAACCAATTTTTTCGGCGTGCAGAAAAAAACGGTTAAGTTTGGAAATTGCTGACCGCACTTTGACGTCCATCACGGTTTTATCGCGCCCGCCATTATAAATTTCGTCGCCGACGACCGGATGTTTAATCGAAGCCAGATGAACGCGAATCTGATGTGTGCGCCCGGTTTTGATTTGCATTTCGAGCAGAGTAAAGCGTACAAAACGCTCTTTGAGACGCCACAAAGTAACGGCGTTTCTGCCGGTTTTAGTAATTGCCATCCGCAAACGATTTGTGCGATCACGCGCGAGCGGCTGGTCAATCGTGCCGCGTTCCTCTTTTGTCACTCCGTGAACAAGGGCGAGATATGATTTGAAAACTTCCCGATTGCGGAACTGCTCGTTCAAATTTCCGTGCGCCGTTTCGTTTTTGGCAATTACAATTAAGCCCGACGTATCTTTATCCAGCCGATGCACAATACCAGTCCGATTATTCTCGCTTTCCGATTGTTGATTTTCGATTTGAAAGTGAAACGCAATTGCATTGGCGAGTGTACCGCCGGAAACGCCCGCTCCCGGATGAACAACCATTCCGGCAGGTTTGTTGATGACGGCAATGTCGTCGTCTTCAAAAATAATGTCAAGCGAAATGTCTTCGGGCTCGAAACGGGGCGATTGGGGCGCCACTAGTTCAATTTCAATTTCGTCTCGTTCGCAAAGTCTGTAAGAAGATTTGCTTGCTTTGCCGTTGACCAAAACATCGCGGTCATCAATTAATTTTTGCAGGCGTGAACGACTCCAGTCTTCGATTTTTTGGGCCAAAAAAGAGTCGAGTCGAACGTTTGAGTCCGCTTCGGAAACTTGAAATGTTAAATTCCCGATTTCATTTTCGATCGTATTTGCCTTCAAATTTACATTCAAATTTACATTCAAATTT
>JBDTZD010000078.1:0-3564 GCA_040005335.1 Pyrinomonadaceae bacterium
GCCGCCAATGTCGAAAACAATTCCGACGCGCACTTTACCTTTTTCTTCGGCTGAACTCGTTGTGTTTGAACAGCCTGTGGAAACAGCGATGAGAAATGCAAAAGCACCGAGAAATTTGAACGAAGTTTGTAATCCCATAAATAAGTTTTGGCAAGAAAGAATCCCGCCTTCGATTGAAAATTGAAAATCACTTTACCGAATGCCCTTGCGTTGCAGTTGATCTTTCAAAGCAATTGCAACCGCTGCGTCAAAAGCATTCTTCACACCCGTTTTTTGGCGCTCTGCTGCAATGAATTGGTCTCGCTTTTTTGACAGTTCAAGAATTTCCGTCCGAACTTTCTTACGTTCTGCAAGACGTTTTTCGATTTCCTTTTGACGTTCGGCAAGCGACAACTTCTGTAAATCGTCGGGCAAATCTTCTTTTTTGACTTGTTCTAGTTTAACCGTCTCGTTTTCAATGTCTTGAATTAAATCTTTAGCATAAGCCGAAGAATTAATGGCTTTATTGACGGCGCGGTCGGCTTGCGTGGCAACTGGAAGCGCTTCGACGACCCTTGCCTCGATTGTTACCTGATTTGCTTGCAGTAGGGAGCGAAACTCTGTGCCTGCGACGCCCGAACCGCCGCCATATGCGAGATAAGTTTCACCGACTTTTCCAGCAAGTTCCGCGAGACGTGCATCATAAGGTGTTGCAATTGCAGCAACGCCTCCATCTTGCGGAATCGCAAAATATTTGCCTTCGCCGCGCCGCGCAATGTTCTGCCAAAACTGAATTGTTCCGGCAAGACTGCCGCACTGAATAGTGTTGACAATCATATTTTTTCGTACAGCGGCGGCGGTTGTAGTTAGAGTGTCCGGTTCATTCGTATAATCTTCGTGTGGCGGAGCATCACCAACGAGAAAAATTATTTGCGCTAATTCCTTCTCAGACTTTGTCCACCCGGCTTTGTAAACGCCATCAGCCAAAGCACGCCGCACGTTTTCCGGTTCGTCACCGCCGCCGCTAGCTTGATAAGCCATCAACGTCGTGTAAACTTTGTCTAAATCATCAGTTAGAGGCAAAACTTGAGTGACATAAGCATCACCTTGGTCGCGGTAAGCGACAAGCCCTACGCGCACTGCGGGGCGCGAAGGCTTTTGCATCACATCGTTAACAATTGACCAAACTTTTTGCTTTGCACCATCAATCAGACCGCCCATTGAGCCGGTTGTATCAATGACGAAAACCATTTCAAGTGTGCCGCGTTTGGCAACATTTTTGGTTGCGATTTTTTTAACGGCGATTGTTTTTTTTGTTTGAGCAGGAACAGAGATACCAAACAAGCAACCGTAAAGACACAGAACTAAGACTGTTGTGACGCATTTTTTCATTTTGTTTAACTCCTCTGATGGCTTTGTTGTCGAAGGTCAACGAATTGGTTGCTGCCGCAGCAAGATTCGACATTAAACTCCCATCGAGGCAATTATTTGCAAACAAAAAGTTACTAAATGACTTCTTTGATTAAACGAGAATCCCCCGCAAAGATGTCATCACAGATTTGATAAGCCATTCGCAAATTTTCTTTGACTAAATTTGCTTGTGTTTCGTTGCGACAAAACAAAACACCAAGTGCATCGCCCGTTTGCACTTCATCGCCAATTTTTGCTTCGCATTGATAGCCGATTTGATAATCTATTTTGTCGTCAGTTTTTATGCGTCCGCCGCCGATATTGCAAATTGCTTCGCCAATGGCTTTGGTGTCAATCGCTTTAACAAAACCAGTTGTCAGTGATTTTATCGTGATTTCGGTTGAATCGCTTTTAAGGAGTTTTTCCGGCTCGTCGCAAATTCGGGTGTCGCCGTCCTGCAATTTAATGTTTTCACGAAATTTTTCGAGCGCCGACCCATCGCGCAGTTTTATTTCGCACAAACTTTTCGCGCTTTCAAAATTCGCTGCAACTCCAGTTAAAACTAACATTCGAGCCGTTAATTCAAGTGAAAGTTTAAGAGTAGGAAGCATCGCTGTGTCAGATTCATCTCGTAAAATCTTGATACACTCGTAAACTTCTAACGAGTTGCCGACAAATTTTCCGAGCGGCTGATTCATGTCGGAAATAACGGCTGTAGTCCGAACGTTGAATTTCGTGCAGGTTTCAACCAGCGCTTGGGCAAGTTCTTTTGACTTCTCAAACGTCGGCATAAACGCTCCGGTTCCGGTTTTGACATCTAAAACAAGCGCATCCAAGCCTTCGGCGAGTTTTTTCGACATAATCGAAGCGACGATCAACGGAATGTAATCAACTGTCGCAGTCGCGTCGCGCAAGGCGTAGAGTTTTTTATCGGCGGGCGCGATTTCTGCGGTTTGCCCGATCATTGCAAAACCGCAAGTTTTAATTGTTTTTTTAAACTCGGAGAGAGAGAGATTAACGTTATAACCTTTGATTGATTCAAGTTTGTCGAGCGTTCCGCCGGTGTGTCCCAAGCCCCGGCCGGAAATCATCGGCACGGCAACGCCGCAAGACGCCGCCAGAGGCGCAATAATCAAGCTGGTTTTATCACCCACGCCGCCCGTCGAATGCTTGTCTGCTTTTGGCGCGTCAATGTCGGAAAAATCCAAGACCTCGCCCGAATGCAGCATTTCCTCTGTCAAAAACGCGCCTTCATCGGCGTTTAAACCGCGCAAGAAAATTGCCATCAGAAGCGCGGAAATTTGATAATCCGCCCAGCTTCCTTCGGTTAGTCCGCCGACAAAAGCGGCTATTTCCTCGCGTGACAAAACCAAGCCATCACGTTTTTTTCGAATCAAATCCTGCGGTCTCATTTACAAAAAATACTTTAACAAATCACTGCTCAAAAATTGTCAAAAAAACCTTTGTTTTTTCCCGGCTTTGAGACATAATAAATTTGCTATGAAAACGAAAATCATTACAGCAATCATCGCCTTCGCCGCAACTTTCCTAACTTCAGCCGCTCTGACCGGACTCTTTGTTGGAAATCGCGTTCCTCCTGCAACCACCATTTACAGAATCATTGACGCTCAAACCCAGCAGAAAATCTTGACGCTGCTGCGTCAAGATATCAACAACGGTGAAGAACGTTTTGGCAAACTTTCTCAAATCGAATATTATAGTGAACCGTTCTCAACCGCTTCGCTCCCCGTTTATTCAAAAGCCGTCAGTGAATATCAAACCAAATCAGCCAGCATGGACGATGCTGATTTGCCTTCAGATTTTCAAGCCGCCTGGCGTCAACATATGAAAGCCTGGCGTGACCACGGGATTTTAGTTGAACAGCTTAAAAAATCTGCGGAAAATGAAAACATGAGCGTTGACGAAATCTACGAAGAGCTAAGAGACCAATCTAATGATATCAACCGGACTTGGTACAAAGTTCTAAGAATTGCGAGCAAATATAATGCAAATCCTTACGAAGTTGAGTAATTTGCCAACTTGGTTTTATGTATATCACTAATCGTTTCGGCGGACTGGATTTGGGTTTCGAAAGATTTGAAACTGAATTTTTGCAAGTCAGTTTTTGGCTGCTTATTATAGCCCTGCCAATCGCCTTGTTTTATGTTTCAGAGT
>JBDTZD010000115.1:0-12015 GCA_040005335.1 Pyrinomonadaceae bacterium
CTTTGATTGATAAATCCCTGTTTGCTGCCGGTATCATTACCCGGAATTTCGCTTTGAATCTGGCTGAAAGTGCCGTTTTGTTCAAGTTCCGAGGGATTCGCGCCGCCCACGTATTCGCCGACTTTGCTGATAAAATCGGGACCGAGCGGCAGTAGCGCGTCAACCGAAACGAGCGCTGCCATCCGCATCAGCGATTCGCCGCTGTAATCAGACAGAGCGCCGACAAAATCGCCGATGCTGTCACCGGGGATACCGTTGATTTTGCAAAAGGCGACGAGTTCGGCAACTAATTTAACGCCCAAATCAATCGCCTGCGCTTTATCGGCTTTCGGCGTCAGTTTATCGAGGAAAGAAAGAAACGAAATGTTTTCGCCAATTTTATTGGCGAGAGCCGCCGCGCCCAAAAGACCGCTGCCTTTGGCAACTGCCCCGTAAATCCAGAGCGCACGTTGATAACCCTGGCTCGAATCGTTGTAAAGGTAAATCATTCGTTCGCCGATTTTCTGAATCATGCTCTCGTCGGTTTCGCCAGTCACGATGCGAATCGTGTTATCAAAACCAGTGATATTTTGCCACTGTCCGGGCACAACGTAATCAAGTGCTTGCAACAATCTGACGGTCATTCCGCCCGTTGGCAACTCGTCAATAATTTCATAAATTGGTTTGCTCATAAATTCTCTCCTTGAATTTTGAATTAAAGATTGGCAATTCCAGCCAGATTAAACTTTTGCAGCCACGCTTCGCGGTCGTTTTTGGTGAAAGCCGGATTGCGCGACAAAACTTTGACTTGAAAACGATTGTCCACGAGAACTGCCGTTGCCGTCGAACCTTGCTCAATTGCCGGGTAGCCGCTGATTGTCCGTGTGCTTCCCTGAAATTTTTGCGCTGCTTCCGGATTTGCAACAGTGTCTGAAATTGCCAACATTGCCATCTCTTTGCCGTCTTTCTTGAGTTTATACTCGGCAAATCCTTCTTTTTCCTGACTTGCAACGGTCGTGTAACCATCGCTTGCAGCGGGGAAAAATTTATTAAAGGATCCGCCCGGCAACGGCTTACTTGAGCGCGCAGGGTTGTTTGCGGGAGATTGCTCGACTTGCGGCGTCGCGGCAGGTTTAGTCCCGCTGGTGCTTTCGCGCTGCGCGTTTGCCCACCGCGAATTTGATTCATTACTATAACAACTCGCATTGGCAAAAATCAGCGATGTTAAAATTAAAGCTGTAAAAACTGATGATTTATGTCTCGACATAAAGTTTCTCCTTTTCTAAAACTGTTAGGTACGGATTTCTCCTGTCATTTTTCCAAACTGAATTCTAGTTCCAACCGCGAGCGTCACGCTGCGCCCCGGTTCGACGTCTTTGATTGAGCCTTCAGCGGCAGTAATCACCCATTTGCCTGTTGACACATTTTTTAGCCCCCAGACGTTTGGATTCGCGGGATTCACAGCAACGGCGGCGACCGGCGCGGAAAAATCATAGAGTCGTTGGTCGTCAATGTGATGCGGAAAAAGTTCTGTATCATGATTGAGCATAACCACTGATTTGCCAATCCGGATGCGCGGCGGCAGACGCAGAGCAGCGGCGCAAGCCCAACAAAGTCCAGGATTTCCGCCACTGGCTTTGATTGCTTCGCCGTCATAAAAATTTTCGAGCGAGCAATGCGCGCAGTAAAAAATAGTATCTCGCAGCCGCACCATAGTTCCGCGCCATTCGCTTTCACGGACGCGTCCATGGAGCGGGTCGCGCAACCCGACGGTAAAGGCTCTGATAAAAATATCGCGCAAAAATTGCGGATAAATTCTCCAGAAAGCGAGCGCGTTATCATGAACGCCGGGCACAGGGGCATTAGAATTGTCGCTCGGGTCAAAGATAAACAGTGGATCGGTGCCGTAGAGTTTAGTCATCGCGGGTAAATCTAGGCATTTAATCTCGGTTTCCCGTTTACCTTCGAGCGGATGCGCGACCATCAACATATAAAAAATCAACACCGACAGCGAAAATAAATCTGTTTGCGTACTTGGCAGAGCCTCCCCGCGAACAACTTCCGGCGCCATAAAACGCGGTGTTCCCAAAACTCCCAGTACGCCCGCACCATCAACCGAAACGTTGTCATTGTCGGCAATCAGAATATCGCCGTTATCGGGATCGAAAAAAGCGTTGCCAAACGAAATATCGCGGTAGCAAAGCCCCTGCGAATGCAGCAGCAGATAATTGTGCGCCAGATTAAACGAAGCCGTCGCGAGAGCGCGAAAAGTCGGCTCAATCCGGCGCGTCATCAAATCCACAATGTTTTTAAAGCGCGGTGGGCGGAGCGGCATCACGTAACCAAAACCAGCAACGCCCGGCGCGGTGGTAATTTCAAGCGGATACAGAAAATGCTCGCTCGGCGCGCCTTTTCTAATCAGCAATTCAATCGAAGCACGTTGTTCGGGCGTCGCCATGTTTGGGAAAAACCATTTAACAGCAACTTTTTCGCCGCCCAGCTCAGCTTTGTAAACTTCGCCTTGTCCGCCTGCGCCGAGCAAAGTTTCGATTGTACAAGTCATTCCCGATAATTCGCAGCGAATCGTTTGACCGGGTTTTAAAATTTCATCCATTAATCGTTTTGCCTTTATTAAAAGCTTTTTCAAAAACAACCAAGCGGTGTAACGCCCCGGCATCTTGCCGGTTGTCCCGCCGGCTTCCAGCCGGTTTGGTTGCGCGTTACAACGGTGTTGCTGATGCCAGTAGCACAACATTCGGGCAAGATGCCGGCGTTACATTACCCTTTGTTTTTGCGATTACTTTTAATCATTATTGTTAATATTTTCTACGGTCACGCCGTGTTCCGTTTCCCACGCCGCCAGCCGATTTCCAGTTAAATCTGAGTTTTCAACGCGCACAATACTCTGTCCTTTAACTCTGACTGCGACTTTTCCATTTGCGTTGATGCGGCAACGGTTAATTGCGCCGATGCTCCCGCCGTCAAAGCTGACGCCCGCGCCTAAGTTTCCATAAATATTGCAGCCTTCAAGCAAAGCTCGCCCCTGATTTTGGACAAAAACGCCCGCATTATTTGAATCGTGAATCTGGCAGCCGCGCAAAACCGGGCTGCCCCCCTGCGAGACGACAACTTCCCCAGCAGCGTGTCCGTAAATGTCGCAATCGTCAATCGTTCCCAAGCCGTTTTGGTAAACAAAAAAACCGGCGTTTTCTCCTTTAAAAATGCGACAATTTTTAAAGGTCGGATTCGCATTCTGCGCGATGACAACATTTGAGTGTTTATTTTGGTAAATTTCGCATTCTTCGATTGTTCCGGTTGCTCCCTCAAAAAAATAAATGCCCGAATCTGAGCCATTATGGATTAGACAATCTCTTATGAAGGAATTTGTGGTTTGTCCTCGCACAGCAATGCACGCCAGCGAGTCAGAAGAAACGTCGCAATTTTGCAGCGTCATTTCGCCGTTCGCAATATCAACGCCGAAAACAGTTTTACCCTTATTCCCTGCAACACATTGTAAAGTCAAATTTCGAATTATTGCTCGGTCAGTCTGCATCGAAACGCAGCTCTTATCGCGGCTTCTGACCACGATGTTCTGCACTGCACCATCGCCAGCGATTTCCATTTTTTTGTCAAGAATGATGTTTTCCTCGTACAAACCCGGACGCACTAAAATTTGCGCTCCCGCGCGAGCAGCTTTGATTGCTTCGCTAATAGAAACAAAATCACCGTCACCGACGGCTGAAACGATTATTAAATGGTCTGAAGCAGTGCGGGCTTGTATTTGCGGCGGTTTATTTTGAATTACAGAATTGTTTTGCGCGACGGCGGAAACGGCAACCGATTCAGTTTTTGCTGTGTTACTTGTTTCAAGAATTTTTAAATCGTCTTGTGAAACCTGCCCCAAAGCCAATGCCCATGAATTAACCGCCCATTTTGCCGCGTCATCAGTCAAAGCGAGATTATCAATCAGCCTTTGAGTCAGTCGCGCCAGTAAAATTCCGCGCGGCTTGTTTTGAGGCACAGTAGCCAGATCTCGCGCAACGCCTTCTTCGACTGCCATCGTGAGCACAGAAATTTCGCGCCGAAAGCTGCCGAAATTATCACGGAAAAGCCCTTCGCAGCGGCGCGCGTCCTCAAGAATTGATTTCCCGTGTCGCTTAACAATTTCAATTAATTTTTGGCGCGGCAAATCATTCATCAGTTTTCGGATTTTCGGCATTATTACCAAAATCAGCTTTGAGTGGTTCTTCGCCCGATTTTTTAACTGTCACGACGGGAGGTTTAGAAATCTTATTCTTATCTTTTTTGATTGTGATTGTGACCGTCACGTCTTCCTGATTCTCAGTCATCTCCGGCAACAGAGTTTCGGGGATTTCTACTGTTTTCTCTCCTGTCTGCGAATTTGTCGTAATAGCTTCGGCAGTCACGGTTTCCGATTTGACAGTTGTTTCAGGTTTTTTTAAAGCGTTCGGGCGATAAATAATTCCGATTGTGCAATCGTCGCCGCTGCCCATTTGCGTTGCCTCTTCGAGCCAGCCTTTGAGATTTTCGCTGACGGTCTCAAAACCATTTTCCGCGCCGAGCATTCCCAAAATATCAGTTCCAGCTTGAAAAAAACCGGCTTCACTCGAAAAGGAGTTAAGATAACCGTCGGTCGAAAGCAAGATCATCGCCGGGCTTTGTTCAGGAGTAATCTTTTGCACAAAAAAACGAAAATCATTTTCTGCTTTGGGCAGACAGAGCGAGGTTGTTTCGTTAGCCAGAAGGCGCGCATCTTCCGTTAATGGCTTGGTCACTTCACCTGTCTCCGACATGTTCAGCATATCGCCGTCGCCAAGCTGCAGATAAAGAACGAAATCTTCTTCTAACGCCACCGTCAGAGAAGTTGAACCGTATGCCAGCCGCGGATTCTCTTCGACTAATTTGCGCGCTTTTACGTCCGACTTTTCTTCTAAATTTTTAAACTCTTCGATGGTAAATGGCTCTTTTTTCAAATCGGCTTCGACCAATTCGCGCCATCTTTTGACAAATTCCTGCGGCAAATATTCTTTACCTTTGTTTTCGATTTCCGCCAAATCAAATTTGCCGCGACGCTCACTAAGAAATTCGCTGACAAGCTGAGCAGATTCTTTGACAGCGTAACGCGAGCCGCGGTCGCTCCGGAAACATTTTGGGCTGCCGTGACCGTCGGCTATTGAGAGGACAATGGGCAAGTTCCGGCTTGATTCGCGAATTTGCAAAATTGAATCTTGATTCGGAATCCCGGCGCGAAGATGCGACGCGCCGGGAACGGTTTCACCGATAATTCGCCACTCGGTCAGTTTCTTATTAGCTGTCATTTGCCTTCTTACCAAACGTCATCAATATTATTTTGATTATCAGCGGCGTCTGGGGTCGGAGCCCCGGCCGGCGTTCCGGCGGTTGGCGCTCCGGCAATTGGTGCAGCCGTCGGAATCGGTACGCTTGCCACCGGTTCCGATGGTTTGGGAACGTCTGCGGCGGCGGCCGGGGACGAAGCTGATTTAAGAACCGCAGTCGAAGCCCATTTAATATGTTTAACCAGTGCTTCGGGACTGTTGGCGGCAAGCGGTTTAAGTTCCGAATTTCCAATAAACTTTTGCAAAACTTCCGGGTCAGCATCGCGTCCGATTGAGATTGCAATGCGGACGGCTTTTTTGCCCCATGGCTCGTTCATCAAAGCCTTTAAACCGCTTTCAAAATCGTCTGTCGGCTGGCCGTCTGAAACTAAAACCAAAACCGGCGGCAGGGCGCGGTCGCTCATTGGCGGCATTTTTAGTTGTTCGGCAACAAGTTCGAGAGCCTTGCCCATATCGGTTTCGCCTTCGGCTACCAAATCCGCCCAGGCGAAATCCGCCACGGGCGTCGGTTGTGAAATATGCCACTGTGCGCCGTTCGAAAATTTTACGGCTCGCACCAGAACTTGCGCGTTTGGGTTGTCTTCCGCTACTTTTTTCATATGCGGAATCGCCTCGCGAATCGCCGTGTTAAGCGATTGAATTTTCCCGTCCTGCTCCATCGAGCCGGAACTATCGGCAATCCAGATAAAATGCAACGGTCTCGATGCAAGCTCGCCGCCCGGTCTTTTAATCATAAAAATATCTCCTTTTATCGTCTTAAAAATTTACATTTCGCAGTTATTTATTTAAAGCTGGAATTCATGCAATAGCTTTGCCAAATTATAGCAGCCAATAAAATAGCGGTTTAGAGATTGTGTCGAGTGAGATTGTGTATGAATTTAATATGAAAAATGTGTTTGATTCGGTCAGAGTAATTATCGAGCAGGCGGAAACTGAGGCTCGCTCTGCTGCTGAGTTTCTCGCATCACTCTTAAAGCATAAGGAACACCCAAAATCAAAACCGATAAAAGAACAACCAATAGGAAACAACCGATAAAACATCCGCGAAATGTCCATGAACGCTTTTTGGGTCGAGCGCCGCGTGCCGGGTCAAACGATTGAGTTTGTTTTGACTGGGGTTTAGTCTTTGCTGCCGGAACGGGCAATGTCCGCGTTTGCGATGTTTGATTGCTGGTTGAGCTGCTTGTGCGGGGAGGGCGCGTTGGGAGCGGAGCAACGTTAGGCTTGTCTGGCGGTGTCGGCTGCCGTTGAGCTAACGGTTCATTGTTGTCGAATGGTGTTTGAGGCGAATGGTTTAGGGGTTGAGCCTCTTTGGTTTTAGTTTCAGCTTTAAAATCAAAATCGGAATTCGCTGATTTTGCAACTTGAGAATCAATGTTTGCTCGTTTCCGCTCTCGTTCTGCAATTTCCGCCTCTGACAGAATATTAAGTGCGAGTCCCCAAGTTTCAACAGCCCAGTAAGCGGCAGTTTCGGTCATTCCCAATTGTTCTTCCAAACGCACTGCGAGACGAGTTAAAAGCAGTTCGCGCGGCATCGAGTTTCCAGCCGCCAACAAATCCAAGGGGACGCGCTCTTCGAGCGCATTTACTAAAATGTTAATCTCTCGACGATAAGAACCACACCAATCTCCGAGTAATCCAGCGCATCGCTTAGCATCGCTGCAAACACCAGTTCCATGTTTAGCCACAATCTCTCGAAGCGCCTGACGAGGTAGATTATTCATAAAAGTATCAAGTCACTTGATAGCATATCTTAGGGTGCAAAATTAAGCATTTTATAGTAAAAATGTTTCATCAACTCCACAAATTGTTTGGTATCAGAAGTATGGTTATAGAGAAAGACAAATTTGTGCAAACTCAGGAAGGCAAAAATTTAGCTCAGATGAAAAAACCTATTAGTAAGATTATTGCAGCTTTGGCGCTTGTTATTTTATTTTCGACAATCAACTACGCCCAGAAAATCTCTGCCGAAGAACAAAAAATCGTCAGTTATGTTGATGAGCATACCAGTGATGCAATAGCGCTGGTTGAAAAAACCGTAAATATTGAGAGCCCGACCGAAAATGTGGCGGGCGTCAAACAGGTTGGAATGGTGTTTAAAAAGGAATTTGAAGCAATCGGTTTTGTTGCCAAATGGATTGAGATGCCTGCTGGAATGAAACGCGCCGGACATCTGATAGCTGAAAAAAACGGAACCAAGGGTCAGCGTGTGCTGTTGCTCGGTCATTTGGATACGGTCCTGAGCGGCGAGAAATTTCGCCGCGACGGTAATAAAATTTATGGAACAGGCTCTGCCGATATGAAAGCCGGAGACGCGGTGCTGCTTTACGCTTTGAAAGCATTAAGCGCAACCGGCGCGCTCCAAAACGCGAGGGTCATTGTGCTGCTAACGGGTGATGAGGAGGATTCGGGAGAGCCAGTAGAAATTGGTCGCGGCGATATGATTGCGGCAGCAAAACGCAGTGATTTAACTCTCAGCTTTGAAAACGGTGCCAACAATATTGCGACCATTGCGCGTCGCGGCTTTAGCAGCTGGGAACTCGAAGTTTCAGCCAAAACCGGACATTCGGCTGGAATTTTTAAGGAGAGTATGGGGAGCGGCGCAATTTTTGAAGCCTCGCGTATTATCAACCAGTTTTATGAAACACTCCACAACGAAAAATATCTAACTTTTAATCCGTCTGTCATCGGCGGCGGAACTGTCCTTGAAAGCAAGGACGGAGGGGTGACAGTTACCGCCCAGGGAAAATTAAATGTCGTTCCGGCCAAAGTCGTGGTACGCGGCGATTTACGTTTTATCAGTGAAGAGCAAAAGGAAACCGCCCGCGCCAAAATGAGAGAAATAGTGGCAAAAAATCTGCCCGGTACAACCGCCAGGATTACATTTACGGATAGCAACCCGGCGATGCCTCCGACGACCGGCAATTACGCGCTTCTCAAACAACTTGATCAAGTCAGTCAAGATCTCGGTCTTGGAAAAATTGAACCACTCGACCCGGGTGAGAGAGGAGCCGGGGACATTTCGTATATTTCACATCTGCTCCCCAGCATGGACGGTTTGGGAGCAACGGGCGGCAGTGCGCACGCTCGCGGCGAGTATGCTGAGTTGGATACTTTACCAACCCAGATTAAACGTGCTGCCCTTTTAATCTACCGTCTGACCAGATGAGCTGTATATCTGGCTTGGATAAATTAAGTTTTAGTTTAAATGCAACTTATTGAAAATACTTTTGGAATGAAATATTAGCTTCTTAAGTTCTACACTTGATCTGCTTTGTCTAAATAGTCGGTTTTGCCCAAAAAGTGCTTGAATTTGCCGAACAGGTCTTTGGGCTTAATATGACTAACATCCGAATTCACCTACCCCCGCGCGAGTAGCGTTCCAGCAGAGCAGAAAACGACAACGATGAAAGCAACAACGCTAATGCGGGAGCGGATTGAATGAGTTGTTAGGCGCGGTGTGATAATTTTATGAACATTCTTGAGAAGTAACTGTCTGAGCTTAAGCATTTTACAACCTAAATTTTTGTTTGTTCATTTTTTGTGACCACTGAACCCGAAGCGAGAAACATCAAACCAAAGAAATATTCTTTAACATCAAGCCCTTCAACATACTTTGACAACATACGCCAAGGTTCGTAGTCTGGCTTGGGAGTTGTTGAGAAAGAGAGCCGGCAAAGCATCTGCAAAAGTGGGTTTAAGAGCCTTCCGAAACGATTGCTCGAAAGTTTCGCTCCGAACGCCGCGACCCGAGCGTTGTCTTTTAAATGCGGAAAGATATTTTCCAAGGCCTCAGCTGAGGCATAGACGTCAGATGCAGCAAACATCAATAGACCATCGAACGTACCAGTCAGATTTACATCCTGAGCGGCCGCCTCGATCACCTGGACATTTTGCCATTGATTTTTGGCTATCCGCCTTCTTGCGCTTATTGTAGATTCGGGACTAATCTCAACGCCCACTACTTCACCCGAGAAGCCTACGGCACGAACGAGATACGGAAAACTCCCGCCTGCTCCGCAACCTACATCGAGAACCCGATTACCGGGTTTAAGATTCAATAACTCGGCTGCTTTTTGACGAACGGGTTTTATAAACGAAAAATCGAAATCCGGGAAAGGTCTGGTTAGACGACCAAGATATCGAACGTACGGTGGTGTGTTAGTTTTGTTTATTGCTTTCATTTAAATGCTCCATAATCGTAGATCGAAAATAATCCCTCTTGCCCAAACTGTTTCGTTTGCTAAACGCATTGTTGATACTGCGCCGGTCTATCGCTTTATCAATCACTCAATTCCCAGAATCGCGTTGAAGAAAGCAACTAGATGCTTCCAAACGAGGTAAAAAATAATTACCACGATGGGAAAGCCTAGGGGAAAAGAGTTTCCAACAAACTCCGGGATTTCAAAGTTCACCGATTTGGTAATCACAAATACAATCAACACTTGCACGAATGCAAGAAGAGCGCCGTGAACTCCAATAGACACGTAACGATATCGGCGCAGGCGAATGTATAAAATATTCCAAAGACCCCACAAATTTGGAACGATTGCCATCGGGAAAACTATTATTCGCTCCATAGAAAAAGTAACGTCATACTTGTAACGAGCAATCGTAAAAACGGTCATGATGAAAATCAACAGGATCGTCGGGATCGTAATTCCTGCCATGTATGCTCGAAGATAAGGATACGTTTTCATATGAGATCTATCGTTTCAAAGTTAAAGGTTGAGGAGTAATCCGAGGACCGCCTCCGGAACAAATAGGCACAGAATCGCGACGAGGGCGGTAAGAACCCAGTCATACCATGGCACATAAATACCCGGATTATGTAATTTTAGAAGCATCTGAGGCCATAGGTCGCGCTGGAGTTCCTGCTCGCTCATGGGCTCAATAGCGTTTCTAACAAACTTGCTAAATTGTTCATCATGCGACTGGTTCATGGTTCCACACCTAATTTTTTTAATTTTTCACGCAAAAGGCGTGTGGCTCGGAAGACACGTGACTTCACGGTTCCTATCGGAACGCCAAGCGATTCGGCGATTTCCTCATATGGTCTATCTTCAATGAGCGCCAAGGTTGCTGTCACACGGAGTTTGGGCGGCAGTTGACTGAACGCCTGCTGAATTCGCTCCCGCGTGTCATGTTGAATAGCAGGGTCGGGTGGCGTTTCTTGCAACCAATTTTCCGGAAACTCAACTTCTTTTCGGACATCTTTCAAGTAATCCAGCGCAAGGTTTGTCGCTATGCGTCGAGCCCAAGCCCCAAAGCTGCGCGCCGGATCGAATCGAGCATGGGAACGATAAATGCGCCAAAATGTTTCCACGGTGAGTTCTTCCGCAATTCTTGGATCCCGGACGATCCGAATAATCCATCCATAAACATCTTTCTGAAACTGCTGAAATAATATTTCGAATGCTTCGAGATCGCCTTGTGTAAACCGCTCCAGCAATTCCATCTCACTTCTTCTAATACACCTTACTGCTTGGCGCACGGACAGGTTCATTTTTTTCTAAATTTTGGTGCATTGTTTTCTTGGATAAGGTTGAAGCGTGGTAATACGGCTTGATGAGAGTGATAGAAAAAAGCTGCGAGAACCGCTGCGTTAGAAATTTGTTCGTCTCAATCCTGCGCTCCGCTCGAATGACTTGTTCGGCAGCATTTTACCTCTCAAGATAATCTTCACGCTTTTAGCTCGGCTTGACCAAAAGCATCAGCACACCAAAAACGACCTTCAACACATCATCGAACGTCCAGAACTTCAGATATGGAAATGTTTTGCCAACGCAGGCCGACAGCCAAGTTAGCCACACACAAAATGCCTAAAATTAGCTTTTTAGAGGATCTTGCTTCAAAGCACTTTTGATAATAAGAAGTGTAATGTCGTCGTGTTGCGGAGCGGTTCCGGCAAATAGGTCTATCTCTTCAATAACTTGTGAAACGATGGTTTGAGCAGAATCTTTTTCAATCGAGCGTAGGCATTTAAGAATTCGCTCATCACCCCATTCGTTTTGATTTTCGTCATATGCTTCCGTCACTCCGTCCGAATAAAGCGCGAGCAAATCGCCCGCGTGCAATTGAAGCTCTCTTTCTTCATATTGCTTGCCGAGCATTTCCAGCATCTCTGGCGGCATCATCCCAAGCGGTAAACCAGTGGCTTCGAGCCGTTCAACTTCGCCCCCACTGCGGAGCAGCATACAATCGCCGTGACCGGCGTTAACATATTTTACTGCGCCCGTTGTTGGAACAAGTTCAAGCAGGACGGCTGTGACAAATTTATTTGAGGGCGTTGTAGCGTGCAGCAATTCATTGGTACGAGCGGCCAGTTCGACAAGCGATGAAACGCGGCCGAGAAGGGCGCGCAAAGTCGCTTGCATATTGCTCATCAAAAGCGAAGCCGGCAAGCCTTTCCCGGAAACGTCAGCGACGCATAACAGAAACGAATGATTTTCGTCGCTTCCATTTGTCGAAACCGGCAAAACATCGTAATAATCTCCGCCGCATTGTAGTGCCGGGCGGTTTCGCGCAGCCAGATCATATCCGATAATATTGGGTAAATGTTCAGGGAAAAGTCCTTCCTGAATGCTGGCGGCAAGCTCTAACTCCTGCTCCATTTTTTTGCGCTCAATTGTTTCGCGGACGTACCATGAGTTTTCAA
>JBDTZD010000224.1:0-11967 GCA_040005335.1 Pyrinomonadaceae bacterium
CGCCACCGATCCGCCGAGTTTTTCAGCAATCACGCGAGCGGCGGCGTGAGCGGCGTTCTCCATTAGAAGAAGCGAAGAAATGTTGTATTTCTCCGTAGTCAGGCGGTCAACTTCGCGCATTTCTGCGGCGGTCAAAACTTTTTGCATAAACGCAATCGTAAACGGTTTCGGATGGAATTTTCAAACAAAAAAATGCCGTGTCTCGCGCGAGAACACGGCTATTTAGTCTTTTAAAAGGGAGAAAGATGAGCCAAAACTAACTACTTTTTCTGCCCGCCTTCGGTGCTTGCCACTGCGCTCAAACCAACCTGCTTACTTTCCTATGGTTCTAGTAAACTACAATTCGATTTAATTTTCCAGAAAAAAGTTAAAGAATTTCTTTAACTTTTTATTTTTTCTCTCCCAAGCCTTTATCTTTCGATTTTTATTTTGTTATAAGTGGTCAAAGCGGTTGCAGCAAGTTCGCCTGTTTCATCAAACACTTCGGCAGAAGCCGTCACAATTCGTTTTCCGGTACGCAGGACTTTTGCGCGGGCGGTGATTGCTCCTCGGTAAAGCGGTCGCAGATAATGAACTGTCAAATTTATCGTGACTGAATTTTCGCCAGGCGCTAAATGCGTTGCGACGGCGAAAGCCATGACTGTATCAATTAGCGAAGCCGTCACTCCGCCATGCACAAAACCCCCGGCTCTTTGATGTTTTTCTTCTATCGTTAAGCGACACAATGCCTCGCCGTGTTCGAGATCAACCAGTTCAATCCCGAGCATATGCACAAACGGGTTTTGAGTTAAAATCCGCCGAGCGTAATCTTTCTGCGCTTCGGAAATAATCGGTTTTTCGTTCATTTATCGTAAATGCTGTTTCCTTCGAGCGGCTCAACGATAACGGCGGTTCCGTAAGCTAAAACTTCGGTTGCAATATTACCCATTTCGGTAGCATCGTAACGCGCGCAAATAATTGCATTCGCTCCGATTTCCGTGGCGTGCTGCATCATAATATCGAAGGCTTCCTGGCGCGTTTCTTCACAGAGCTTTGACCACGCCGCGATGTTGCCCCCGGCGAGACTGCGAAAGGTCGCCCCAATATTGACAAACAGATTGCGCGAGCGGACGACGATTCCGCGCACGACTCCCAAATTTTGCCGGATGCGATAACCGGGCAGCTCAAAACCCGTTGTCACCATACTCTCGGTCACGGAAAACTGCGGAGTGCTGACTTGATACGGCACATTCGATTTCGGCATTCGATTTTCCATAAAATTTAATCTCCAAATAAACTTGGCTGTTCATCCAAACTTTGCACTTTGCACTCTGCACTCTGCACTTTTGAGTCGGGCTGCCACCGATAATTTTTTAGATCGCAGCGCCCTTTCTCGTTAAATTTGACGCCTTCGGATTCTAACATTCGCTGCTGTTTATCGGGCGGCAAAACAATGTGGCCGGTCGAGCAGCCGCCTTGCGCGTTTATCACTCGCTGCCACGGAACCCCTTCAATCGAGGAATTCATTACATAACCCACTGTGCGCGGCGTATAACCTTCGCCCAGGATTTCAGCGATTTGTCCGTAAGTCATCACGCGCCCTTCGGGAATTCGCCGAACTATTTCAAACACGCGTTCGCGGTAATTTCTATCTTTTACTTTATCCGGTATTTCAATTGGCATTGTTTGGTTTGCAAAATGTCAGTTTAAATCTCTTTCTGTGACGGCGACGATTGCTGATTTATTGATTGCGCCATAAATATGCGGGAAGTTTTCGCCGTTTCGCGATTTTTCAACAACAAGTTTTGCGGTTAAAAGTTCAGAATCTATTGTTAAAAGCAAAACTCGTGACGCGTTTTTATAGTGAGTTTCCAAGGTTTCTTCCAGCTGTTCGGCAAAACTCGCGTGAATAAAATTTTCGGTGCGCAAACTTTCGGTTTCGTAAAAATCCTTGTCAGAAAACTTTGCGAATTGCTCCGGCGTTGAAATGTGATAAAAAATCAAAGTGTTAAGCCTTTCTTTTAAGACGTTTTTTGAATTTGCCTTCTCTAGCTTTGAGCCAATCGCGCCATTCTTTAATGGCTTTTTCACGTGCTTCCGACGAACTCGCCGGTTGAAAATTGAGTCAGACGCTCGTGGCGTCACGCAAACACATTTCGGCGAAAAATCGTGTTTGCAAATCGTCGCTTTTGAGCAAATCAACAAGCGCATCAATCGAATTCATAGCCATGGCGCGTCGTTTTTCGGCAAATTCCTGACGGTTCATAAATCAATTAGACGCAAATACTGCGGCGGAACGTTTTCGACTAACCAGACACCGTTTGCCGACCTGAAAAACTCGAAATTGTTTTCGAGCATCGCGAGTGTGTCAATTTCAAAAATGATGGGTTTGCCATGACGAGCGCCGACTTTTCGCGCCGTTTCCGTATCGGACGAAAGATGGACGTGATGCCGATTTATTTTTCGTAAGCCGTCTCGAAAAATCAGACCGACATTTTTTTCAGCCGTTCCGTGATAAAGGGTTACGGGCGGCGTTCGTTTTTCAAACTCAATTTCAACCGTGGCGCTGTGACCTTGGCTGGCTCGAATTTTCTTGCCGCTTTCATCAAACGCAAAGCGTTTTTTATCATTGGTTTCGACGACTTCTCGTAATTCGCTAAATGTAAATGTTCTTCCGTTTTTCGCGCAGGCAGCAATTAGCTCATCAACTTTTACCCAGCCATCATCTTCCAGCGTCAAACCAACTGTTTCAGGCGCGTGCCGCAAAATTAAACTTAAAAATTTGCTAATTTTGATTCGTCCTTTTTCGTCCATATTATGCAATTTCTCTCAGAATAGTACGAGCCGGAGCACCATCACCAGTGCCGCCGATGTATTTGAGCGGCAAACAAATCAATTCATAATCTCCAGCAGAAACTTCGCGCAAATCAAGACCTTCGATAATGATAATTTCTTTTTCGAGCAGCGCAATGTGCGTGTCAAACGATTCTGCTCCAAATTTTTCGACAGATAAATAGTCAATTCCAACGAGTTTTAGATTAAGATTTACTAATTCTCTTGCAGCTTCGGGTTCAATGTATGTAAAATCCCTGCGAAACCCTTGTCCAAAATCGTTCCAAAATTGCGAATTCCGCGTTTTAAAAAGGATGCGTTCGACGCCTTGCAAATCGGTGTTTTTGATGTGCGCGGCGGTGACAGACATTGCATTTTCCTCAATTTCTAAAACGCGCACTTTCCCGATCAGCTTTTCAAGCGCAAGTTCGTCAACACGTCGCGCACCCTCGATAAAATGATTTGGCGCGTCAACGTGTGTTGCCGTGTGCGCTCCAAAGCAAAGGTGGCTGATATTTGCCGCATCGCTACGCGCGATGGCGTGCGAAGATTCGATTTTAACAGTCGGATCGCCCTCGTAAACCGGTGTTTGTTCGCTCAAGGGAACTGTCACGTCATAAATTTTCATAAAGCAATATTAGCTTGTGACTTTAGCGAAATAAATAGCAAACTTTTTTATATGTTAAAATTACTCGTCACAGATGTTATCTGACAACAAATAGTCTTTGATGAACTTCATAATTTGAAAATACGGGAATTAATGAATCAAAAAATATTTTTCACTTTGTTAATAGTTCCGGCCATCTGCACAATTTTTGCTTCAAACGCAATCGCACAGATTTGTGTTGATTTAGGTGGTTCAAATCCTACATCATACACCGAAACTTTCGACAACAACCAGACAAACGGCTCGACAGGATTGACTAACAGTCCGGCGCCTCAAAACAGCGACGCGAGCAATATTTTTGTGCTCAACGCTTCGGCACCGCGCCGTTACTTGGGTAAATTTAATAATGCTGTGGCTGATAGCGGAGCAACGGTTAACATACCCGGTTTTGCCATTGTTGAAGAAGGCACTAACACTGGGGCTGTTTCAGGTAGATATGGAACCGATAATGGAACTGCCGCTGGAGGAAACACTTATACTTTGGGCACAACTGCTGGTGAACGCTCGCTCGGCTCTTTAACTGCTGATGATATTAACTTTAATTACCTTGGAGCGTGTTGTAGAAACACTTCTTCAAGCCCGCTGACTAGCGTTATCGTCACCTTTAGAGGCGAGCAATGGCGCGTCGGAGGAAGCGGCAACAGCGACCGGCTCGATTTTCAATACGCAATTAACGCTACCAATATTTACAGCGGAACATACGTTGATTTTAATGCGCTGGATTTTGCTTCTCTGGTAACAACCGGAGCGCCTCGCGCATTGGATGGAAACGCTTCCGGTAACAACCAGCTTTTCACTTCAACAATTTCAGGCTTAAATATTCCGGTTAACAGCAACTTTTATCTTCGCTGGAGAGATTCAAATATTGTTGGGGCAGACGATACATTAGCGGTTGACAATGTGGGAATTAGTTTCGCCCCACCAACCGCAGCGTCAACGGATATCAGCGGGCGGGTTAGAACGGCGCAAGGGCAAGGAATTTTTAAAACTGTAGTAACTTTAACCGGCTCAACCGGAGAGTTGCGTACCGTCTTAACCAATCCTTTTGGTTATTATCGTTTCGTCGAAGTTCCAGCCGGGGCGACTTATACGGTGAGCGTGACATCCAAAGGTTACAGATTTGTTCAGAACGTGATGTTTATCAATCTAACAAGCGAATTATCAGATATTGATTTTATCGCTCAACCATAAGACAAAAACTGGCAAAGGGTAGGATCAAGATTTGCCATTTGAAATTAGAAAAGAGCGAAATTGTTAGCCGACAAAGAAAATCGCCCCTATCTTGCCGCATCTAGTTATTCAAACAGTGCGCCGTTAATTTGGAGTTTCTGGCACGGCTTAAGGCAAACGGAAGTTAATCTGATGACCGATGCCGCGCCGTCTAAATGTGCGGAAATGCTGCGGCAAGGTGAAGTTTCAGTCGCTCTGACGCCCGTTATCGAATACCAGCGCATTAGTGAAACATTAATTATTCCAGACGCTTGCGTCGGCTCGAAAGATCAGGTGCGAAGCGTCATCTTAGTAACAAAAGGCGACGAATTGAAAACCGCAAAAAGCGTGGCGCTGGATTTTTCTTCAAGAACTTCGGTAGCGCTCACACAAATTATTTTCAGAGAATTTTATGACCACCAGCCCGAATGGATTCCGCATCGTCCCGTTATTGACGAAATGCTCGCCAAACATGATGCGGCTTTGCTTATCGGTGATCCGGCTTTGAATCTAGATCGAGAAAAGTTTCGTGTTTTTGATATTGTCGAATTATGGCGAGGATTTACCGGCTGCGGCTTTGTCTTCGCATTTTGGCTGGCGCGTCAGGAAGCAATTGAAAAGGTGAGGAAAATTGATTTTGCTCGAGCGCGTGACGAAGGCTTAACTAAAGTCGAGGAAATTATGGATTTTTACTCGTCAGAAGTTTCGCTTGCGCGCGCGGATTTTCGCCGTTATCTGCTCGAAAATATTAACTATACCTTGGAAGAAGAAATGCTCTCCGGCTTAAAACTTTATTATCAATTAGCGCACAAAAATGCTTTAATTCCAGATTTGAAATCGTTAAATTTTCTCTAGCGCTTTGCGGCACAAACCTTGCACAATGATAAACAAAGATTACTTAAAATTATCGGAGCCGCGAAAATCAAGAACAATTGATCCTTAAAAATAATTATTACTTGGCATTTTGCCAAAATTATTGCAATGAGCAACCAAAGAATTTTACAGACGGATATTCAACCAGTTTTAGACAAAGTTTTGAGCGGCGAACGCTTGACCGCCGCGAATTGCACGACGCTGCTTGAATCTAACGATTTTGTCCGCATTGGTTTAGCGGCGCACGAGATTCGGATGCGCCAAAATCCGACCGATGCGGTCACTTACATTATTGACCGCAACATTAATTATACCAATGTTTGCAACGTCGTCTGCACATTTTGCGCGTTTTATCGCCGTCCCGGGAAACCCGATACTTACGTTCATTCAATCGAAGAAATCTGCAAACGGATTGATGAAACCATCGCGCTTGGCGGAACCGGCGTTTTGATGCAGGGCGGGCTGCATCCTGATTTTAATATCGAATGGTACGAAAATCTTCTTTCAACCCTGCACGCTCGATATCCGAAGTTTCAATTACATTGTTTTTCGCCGCCGGAAATTCATAACATTTCTTTGATTTCAAAGCTTGATTACGAAACGATTTTGCGCCGTTTAAAAGCCGCCGGACTTTACTCGATGCCGGGCGGCGGTGGCGAAATTCTGGATGATGAGGTGCGCAAACGAGTCTCGACCAAATGCAACACTGAGGAGTGGCTCAATGTCATGCGAGCAGTGCATAAAGTTGGACTTCGTTCAACTGCGACAATGATGTTTGGCATCGGCGATAAAATCGAACACCGCGTGCGGCATCTTCAAAGAGTTCGCGACGTACAGGACGAGACTGGCGGTTTTACGGCGTTTATTCCCTGGACTTTTCAACGCGAAAACACCGCGCTTGGACGCAAAATCACCGAAGAGCCAACCGGTATTGATTATTTGAAAATGCTCGCGGTTTCGCGTCTCTTTCTTGATAATGTTCAGCATATTCAGGCTTCGTGGCTGACGCAGGGATTGCGCCTAGGGCAAACCGCATTGCGCTTTGGCGCTGACGATATGGGTTCGATAATGATTGAAGAAAACGTCGTTTCAGCGGCGGGCGCAGACACGCAGGCAAACGAAAAAGAACTGCGTTATCAAATCTCGGAAGCCGGTTTTATCCCGCAGCAACGCGATATTTTGTACCGATATGTCAAACGTGAAGATGTAGAAGTCCTAGACGTCAAACAATCAATGCCGCTCAAGCAGCTAAGCGTGGAATTTGCTGATTAAAACATGTTAGTGTAAATGCTGGTAGATGACAGGAAAATTCATTTCAAAACAGATTAACCTGACCTGTTGTTTATTACTTCTGACATCTTTTCCAACTCTTACAAAACTCTTACAATCATTTGCTTTTTTACCTGCTAGGATTGAATCCAATAAACGGGAGCAATCTTGTTTCTTTATCTTGGCAATCATAAAAAGGGGAAAAAGTGCAAAACGTTTTAGAATTCAAAGCAAAACCGAACCAACTCAACTGGAGTACGATTATTCCGCTCATCATCTTTCATTCTTTCGCAATCTGGGCTTTGTTTACGTTTAGCTGGGCGAATTTAATCGCCGCTCTCGTGATGTGGTGGGTTGCCGGGAGTTTTGGAATCGGTTTGGGCTATCACCGAATGTTAACGCACGGCGGGTTTAAAGCTCCAAAGTGGTTTGAATATTTTCTCACTGTTTGCGGCACATTCGCTTTGCAAAGTTCGGCAATTAAATGGGTCACAACGCATCGCCTGCATCACGCCTTTACCGAAACCGAAAAAGATCCGCACTCGCCCCGTCACGAAGGGGCTTATTGGGCGCACATCGGCTGGATTCTGCGCGGAACTTCTCAGGAACATGACCAGGCGACTTTCAAAAAATACGTTCCGGATTTGCTCAAAGATAATTTTCACGTCGTTTTATCAAAGTATTATGCCGTTCCGACAATAATTGCGGGTGTAGCTTTGTACTTCATCGGCGGTTGGAGCATGGTGCTGTGGGCGATTTTTCTGCGGACGGTTTTTGGCTGGCACTTTACCTGGCTAGTCAATTCCGCGACACATTTGTGGGGAACGCGCCGTTTTGAAACTAAGGATGATTCGACTAATAACGGGCTGGTCGCGCTCGTCACCTTCGGCGAAGGCTGGCACAACAATCATCATGCCCAACCGTCGTCAGCTAGACACGGGCTGGCGTGGTATGAGTTTGACATTAACTGGATTCAGATTCGCCTTTTTGAGCGACTCGGGCTTGTGAGAGATGTCAAGGTTTACAAACTTAGCGAGCACACTGCCCAACAACAGCTCGAACGCGTCGCTTAAAAGTCAACAGTTATTAAACTAAGAAGGCAGAAGATAGTTTATTTATCTTCTGCCTTTTGTTTATGTTTACTGTATTCTAAATTCGTGATGCTACGCACAAGCCGACGAAATTTAGCAATTTTCGTTCTCATTTTCGGGATTTGTCTGACAACGTTTGCGGTTGCGCTCAATGTTGGCTGGATTTTGCTTAGTCTTGAGCAAATTGCCTTGCTTGTTTTGGGCATCATTTTTTTTGCATTGATTATTACCGGATTGATTTTAAATACGATTTTTCTCTTCCGCGAGATCCGCCGGAACGAACAGCATGATGCATTTATCAATTCAGTCACTCACGAGCTAAAAACACCGATAGCCTCGCTTCGACTTTATCTCGAAACTTTAAAAACCCGCGAAACCGATGAAGAGCAGCGCCAAAAATTTTACGACACAATGCTTGCCGACACCGAACGCCTGAACCGGATGGTAGAGCAAGTGCTGTTTGCCGGAAGTACAGGCGACCGCCGGCGCCGGCTTCATCTTTCAAAAATTAAGCTCAATAAACTATTGCAGGATTCGACCGAAGTCGTCCGCAGCCGTTACGGTTTGGGCGAAAGTGCAGTTCATTTAGAGACAAACGGCGAGGTAAAAGTGCGCGGCGACGCTCAGGAATTACAAATCGCTTTTACCAATTTGCTTGATAACGCAGTTAAATATTCAAAAGACGAAGTAAACATTGATGTCAAAGTCGAAAGCGTCAATGAAAAAAGAGTCGAGATTCAAATTACAGATTCGGGCATCGGTATCTCGCAAAACGAGTTGAAACGCGTTTTTCGTCGTTTTTATCGCGTTCCGGGACGTGCCTCGCAAAGAGTCAAAGGCACTGGCATTGGGCTCTCAATTGTTCAGGCAATCATCAAAAAACACGGCGGCAAGATTCTGGCAAAAAGCGCGGGTGAAGGGCTTGGATCTACTTTTGTTGTCCGCCTTCCGAAAGCGTAAAAAACGCAAAGTGCAGAGTGCAAAGTGCGAAATAAAATAGGAATTTTGTTTTTAACTCTGCACTCTGCACTCTGCACTCTGCACTAATGAGAATTCTGGTTGTCGAAGATGAAGCAAGCATTGCGGAAGGTTTGCGTTTTAACCTCACCGCCGAAGGTTACGAAACAACAGTAGCGCCGGACGGCGAAACTGCATTGTCACTTCTTCTAACTGATCAATCGCAGTTTGACGTTGTTGTTTTGGACGTGATGCTGCCCGGTATTGACGGTTTTAAAGTTGCTCAGAAAATGCGTCAAGAGGGTATTTACGCACCCGTCTTGATGTTAACGGCGCGTGGTAGTGCCGAAGACGTTTTGCACGGATTTGAGAGCGGGGCAGATGATTATTTACCGAAACCGTTTGATTTAGCAATTTTTTTGGCACGAATCCGCGGATTGCTGCGCCGCCGCGAATGGCTTAAAAATGAAAGGCAAACTGAGAAAACGCCGGACGCTATGTTCGATATTAATGGCAAAACGATTGATTTTCCAAATTTGGAAATAAGAAGCGACTCTGAAACAGTTCGCTTAACATTGATGGAAGCCAAACTTTTACGGCATTTAATCGAAAAAATAGGGCAAACGGTTTCGCGGAAAGAAATTCTCGAAGATGTCTGGGAACTGCACGAAGATACTGACACGCGAGCGATTGATAACTTTATTGTTCGCCTCCGCCGCTATCTAGAAAACGATCCGACGCGCCCCGAGCACCTTCTGACGGTCAGAGGAATAGGTTATCGTTTTGTCCTCTAAAATTTGTTCTTCTGCGCGCAACGCGAATTCCGCCGCGCCAATCTTCGTTCAAATCGAAACGCCAGATTTCTATTTCTGGCGTGATTGCATTTGCCAAAACCTCAAAATCGCGGTGAAAACTCATGAGTGGCGCAACCAGATAAACGAGTGGCGGGGCGTCCAAAATCGGCAAATCACCAAACAGTTTGAGATTTTGAAAATTGCCGCATCGCCGATGGACTTCGATTTGCTGCCAGTAGGTTACGGCTTGAAAAACGTGTTCGCGGTCAGCCGTTGTTTTGAGTTCGATGACAACCAACCTTCCATCGGTTCTGAGCGCCAGCAAATCGAGCGCGCCCTTTTTATTAGATAAGCGAAACTGCGAATAAAGCGGCGCTAGAACGAGATTCGGATCGAGCCGAGAAACATCGCGCCGCAAAATTGATTCAAGCCAGCTTTCAGAAGCGGCTTTGTAAAAAGCATTTAGTTTATCGTTAGTATCCGATTGACGGTGCTCGCGTAAATTTTCGAGCAAATCGGAAAAATCTTCCATGCTGGCGTCGTTTAAATTTCTTTTCCGCCTTGCATCAGTGCCGAACCATACTTGTTCCCCGCCTAATATTTCGCTAATTCTGACGAACGGCAAACCATGAAAACGCAAAGTTTCACCGTGTTTAGAGCGCAGCACATCAATCGCTTCGGGAGCCAGTTGCAAAATCGTTTTTGCCGTTTCGCTCAATTCAGCTTTCTTCGGGTGCAGCAGTTTTTTAGATTTTTCCGTCCATAAATCTGTCAAACGGAGAGGTTCGATGAATTCTAAAAACTCTGTTTCCTCTTTTTCCGCCTGGACATCTGTACGCTGCGAATTTGTTTGCCGTTGATAGATTTTTGTCTTTTCGCGCCAACCGTCGCGGAGCAAGGCATGAAGTTTCTGTAAATCATCAGCGGATTTCCCCTCTCCAACCAGCCAGAGTTCGCTGATTTTTCGTCGTTCTTCAAGTTTAGTCAACCAAAGAATTGAATTAGAAAGAAGGTTTCCCGCGTCGGTTTTCTCAATAATCGAACTGCAAACGGCGACTGTTTTAGCGTTTGGTAGTGCGAGCAGAATTCTCGCAATTGTCCCGACTTTGCCGCGCTGATTGCTTTGATTAAGCGAGACGCGCTCGATTTTCGCCCAATTCGAGAATGTTATTCTGGCAAGTTCAGCAAGTTCACGGGCTTTTAAAAGACGCGCTTTTTGGACGTCCTCACGCAAATTTTCAACGGGGATGCGCGGCGTGAATTCGAGTATGATGGATGCGCTCGTTAGCTTTCGCGCCGTTTGGAAAATTAGTTTTTCGCCCACCTTTTCCCAAGCCGCGATTGTCCAATGCTGCCAGCCGCGCATTGTCGGACAAGATAGAACGAGCTTCGCGTTTTGCCATGCGATTTCTATTTCTCTCGCCTCAACTGCAAAATCGCTGGTCTCAGAGAAACTCAAAAGCCATTCGGCGCAATCGGCAAAATGATTTTGAATTTCGGTTAATTGTTCTATTCTCGAAGTGTCCTGTGCTAACATTTTCGATATGCGTTGGCGAAAAATCGGAACTGCGGCATTTATTTTTTCGAGCTTGTTGCTGTCTTCCTGTGAGAAAACGCCGGTTGACTCGAGCGCTAAACCCAATCCCAATCAAAGCAGCGAAACGCTGACGGATGATAATTCAAAACAGCCGCCTTTTGCGACAAAAGAGCCCGAAAAATACTCAGCCAAAATCGTTTTTGCTTTTCGATACGATGAAGCGGCGGCAAACTTTATCGAACAAACATACTTTGTCGCCCGCGACGGCGCAAATCGTCGGCTGGATTTTGAATCGGGCGAGCGTGACTTCTCTCATCTGCAAACAGCTGACGGCAAGCAATTTATCTTGCTGACCAAGCAGAAAGTTTACGCCGAATTGAATGCGACAAAAGATAACCTGGATGAAAAACCGGGCGCCAAAACAGATCTCAAAAATATTACAAATCAATCAGAGGATTTTTCCCTGGAGCGTCTTTTGTACACAAAACCGGTTGGCGCAACTTTCCGGCGCGTTGGCGAAGAAGAGATTTTAGGACGCAAAACAATAAAATACAATGTGGCTTTTGAGACGGTCCAGGAAGGTGAGAAAATTCGCACCGAAACTTTTGTGTGGGCTGATGAAACGCTGGGTTTACCAATCAAAACCGAAGTTGTCGCAATGGAAAACGGATCGCCGAGCGGTGCCAAAAATATTATCGAACTCCGCGAAATCAAAATGGAAGTTGACGCCAAAGTTTTTGAAATTCCAAAAGATTTTCG
>JBDTZD010000302.1:0-3539 GCA_040005335.1 Pyrinomonadaceae bacterium
TCAGCCCGGTGAAACGATGGCAATGATGCCGTTTAATTTGGAAATTAAATAAAATCAATCAAAATATTGATCAAAAGAGGCGACCAAGTTTATAAACTTGGTCGCCTCTTTTAGCATAGATTTGTTTCACGCCTGCAACAAAATATATGCTACAATTGAGTTTCCATCTAAACATATATGCAGTTTCAACTTCGCTCTGAAAATACACCGAAAGGCGATCAGCCAACGGCTATTGAACAACTTGTTGCGGGTCTTAACGACGGCACAAAAGATCAGGTTTTATTGGGGATTACGGGGTCTGGAAAAACATTTTCCATCGCAAACGTTATTCAGCAAGTCCAGCGTCCGACGCTTGTATTAGCCCATAATAAAACGCTTGCCGCTCAACTTTATCAAGAGTTTAAAACTTTTTTCCCGGAAAACGCGGTCGAATACTTTGTTTCTTATTACGATTACTATCAGCCGGAAGCCTACGTTCCGGCTTCGGATATGTACATCGAAAAAGAAGCGACGATTAACGATGAAATTGACCGTCTGCGATTATCTGCAACTCGCGCGCTTTTTGAGCGCCGCGATGTAATTATCGTCGCTTCTGTTTCATGCATTTATGGTCTCGGCGACCCGGACGCTTATTACGGAATGATTATGTTTGTCGAACCGGGACAGCAAATCAAACGCGATGATCTGATTAAAAGGTTGGTTGAACTGCAGTATGAACGCTCGGACATTGAATTTGAGCGCGGCAAGTTTCGCGTGCGCGGCGATGTAGTTGAGCTTTTCCCTTCGTATCAGGAACAAGCGTACAGATTTGAATTTTGGGGCGACGAGATTGATTCGATTTCAACAATTGATCCGCTTCTTGGCGAGGTTTTGTACAAGCACGAATCGCGTCTGCCGATTTATCCCAAGACGCATTTTGTGATGTCAAAACCGACAGTTAAACGCGCGGTCAAAACTATCAAAGACGAGCTTGATTGGTGGGAAGCCGAACTTATCAAACAAGGCAAAGTTGTTGAATCGCAACGGCTGCATCAGCGGACGATGTACGACCTTGAAATGATCAAAGAGATGGGATTTTGTCGCGGTATCGAAAATTATTCAAGACATTTAACCGGCAAAAAACCGGGCGAGCCGCCGCCCACTTTGCTGCATTATTTGCCGGAAAACGCTTTGCTGGTGATAGATGAATCGCATCAAACTGTGCCGCAACTAGGAGCCATGTACAAAGGCGACCGTTCGCGCAAGGGCACATTGGTCGAATACGGTTTTCGGCTGCCGTCGGCGATGGATAATCGTCCGCTCAATTTTGAAGAATTTCAATCAATGATCGGGCAGACAATTTACGTTTCCGCCACGCCCGGACCTTACGAACTGACGAAATCGGGCGGCGAAGTCGTCGAACAAATTATCCGCCCGACTGGATTATTAGACCCGGTTGTCGAAGTGCGTCCCGTCAAAGGTCAGATTGACGATCTTTTGGAAGAGTGTCGCGTTCGGACGGAGAAAAACGAGCGCGTTTTGGTGACGACTTTGACCAAAAAGATGTCGGAAGATTTGACCGATTATTTTACTGAAGTCGGTGTCAAAGTGCGCTATCTGCATTCGGATATTGACACTCTCGAACGCATCAAAATATTGCGTGATCTACGGCGCGGCGAATTTGATGTGCTGGTCGGAATTAATCTGCTGCGCGAAGGTCTTGATTTGCCGGAAGTCTCGCTCGTGGCAATTCTCGATGCCGACAAAGAAGGCTTTTTGCGTTCCGACCGCAGCTTAATTCAAACAATGGGGCGCGCCGCCCGCAATGTCGAAGGCAAAGCTATTTTGTACGCGGATAAAATTACAGATTCGATGAAGCGAGCTATTGGCGAAACCGAGCGGCGGCGCATTGTGCAGGAAGCATACAATGCCGAAAATGGAATTACGCCAACAACCATCGTCAAATAAATTGAATCAACTTTAGTGACGGCTTACGAAGCGGATTATTTCAAAATACCGCTTGATTTAGATGCGATTGACGAGTATTCACCAAAGAAAATCAAAGAGACAATCATTGGATTTGAAAGCGAAATGCGCCAAGCGGCTAAAACCATGCAGTTTGAAAAAGCCGCCGAGCTGCGTGATAGAATCAAGTATTTACGAGAGCGCGAAATACAGCTTGGATAATTTGGAATAAACTTTTTGACAAAGCAGTTCTCGCTTTTTTCATCAGAAGATAATAATTCCGCAGGAGTTCTAAAAAACCAAATGAAAATGACTTATTTATTATTGACCGCCCTATGCGCGCTCTTTGTCGGTGTGATTGCCTCAAGTGCAAACGCGCAGACGCGCAAAGTTTTTCCATACGATTACAAAATTGACGATTTGCCAAACGGTTTGCGCGTTGTGACCGTCCCGACTGATTACCCGAATTTGGTAGCACTTTACACAGTTGTCGGAACCGGATCGCGCAACGAGATTGAGCCGGGCAAATCCGGCTACGCGCATTTTTTTGAGCATCTGATGTTTCGCGGAAGCCAAAACTACACTTCCGCACAGCGTGATGAAATCATGAAAAAAGCCGGTGCGTCATCAAACGCTTATACCTCTGACGATCGCACGGTTTATCACGCGACTTTCGCCAAAGAAGATTTGGACGCGGTTATGAAGCTCGAAGCCGACCGGTTTTTGCGTCTTAAATACGAGCAGCCGGAATTTAAAACCGAAGCCCTCGCGGTGCTTGGCGAATACAATAAAAACAGCGCCTCGCCAACTTTTAAAATGTATGAAGTGTTGCGCGAAACCGCATTTAAAAAGCACACTTACACCCATACGACGATGGGCTATATCAAAGACATCGAAGATTACCCGAATCAGTTTGAATACAGCTGGAAATTCTGGAATCGTTTTTATCGCCCCGAATATACGACGATTGTCGTGGTGGGCGACGTCAAGCGTGACGAAGTGCTATTAATGGCAACCAAATATTTTGGGATGTGGAAACACGGCGATTACAAACCTGAAATTCCGATTGAGGATAAACAGGACGCGCCGCGCTCGGCTCATATTGATTGGACTGCGCCGACTCTGCCATATCTAATGGTAGCGTACAAAGCTCCAGCCTATTCTGATACTGAAAAAGACAAAGCCGCGCTTGACCTACTCAGCATCGTCGCTTTCGGCGGCAATTCGGATCTTTACCAAAAACTCGTCTTAAAAGAACAGAAAGTTGATTTTGTCGGGGCAGATGCTGAAGATCATTTCAACCCGGAACTTTTAACCGTCACGGCTCGCATCAAAGACGCCGCCGATGTAAATTACGTCAAAGGTGAAATCGTTAAAACTTTTCGCCGCTTTGCCAGCGAACCGATTCCGCAAACGAAGCTTGACGAAACGCGCTCGCGGCTGCGCTACGGTTTTGCGCTCGCCATGAACAGCAACGACGCGATTGCCGGAGCGCTCGCGCCATACGTCGCGCTGCGGCGGACACCGGAAACACTTGACAAACTTTTTGCGCTTTACGATTCGCTGACGCCCGCCGAAATTCAAGCAATCGCCGC
>JBDTZD010000052.1:0-3539 GCA_040005335.1 Pyrinomonadaceae bacterium
ATGCGCGACGAACTTTTAGGTTTTTACGAACGCGAACTCGTTTTTTTGCGGCGAATGGGTGCGGAGTTTGCTCGCAAATATCCTAAAGTTGCGTCGCGCCTGTTGCTTGACGAAGAAAAAGTTGAGGATCCACATGTCGAGCGAATGATCGAAGCTTTTGCCTTTCTCGCTGGACGGATTCAACTTAAACTTAACGACGAATTCCCTGAAATCACCGAATCGTTTCTCAATGTTCTTTATCCGCATTATCTAGCGCCAATTCCTTCGATGGCGATTGCACAGTTTAATTACGGTTCGCCAAATGACAAAATCACTGCTATTCAAAAAGTCGAAAGCGGGACAAAACTCTCTTCACGCCCGGTTGACGGAACGCCGTGCCGTTTTAAGACGGCCTATGATGTTCAACTAACTCCAGTCGAAGTCATCAGCGCAACGCTTGACTCAACCGCTCCAACCAATACGCAAGGCAAATGGGCTGAAGCGCAAATTCGCATTAGTTTCCGCTGTTTCGGTGACTCGAATTTACACGAACTCAAAACTGGGGACACAGGCGAACCGCTCAAATCACTGCGTTTTTATCTTAATGGCGAAACACAGCTTGTTTATCCGCTCTACGAATTAATTTTTAATCAAACTACGAGCGTTGAAATACGCCCAAGCGAAATTCCAATTGGTTCGACAAGCATGATGATGTCGAAAACGCTTTTAAGCATGACACCACCTTCGCCCGTTCTTTTATCGTCCGATGCAATAAAACAAGTCGGCTTTGAAAAAAACGAAGGGATGCTGCCATACACTCCGCGTTCGTTTGTTGGTTATCGTTTGTTGACTGAGTATTTTGCTTTTCCTAATAAGTTTTTGTTTTTTGAAATTAATGGCTTGGACGAAGCTGCGCGCAAAAAATTCGGCAGTCATTTCGAGATTATTATTCGTTTGAAAGATGTCACGCCGCCAAGCGCGCCTGTCACGAAAGAAACTTTTCGTCTTGGCTGCACGCCGATTGTTAATTTATTTACGCAGACTGCCGATCCAATATACGTCTCGCAGCAAAAATATGAGTATCATGTAATCCCGGATGTTCACCGACAAAATGTAACTGAGATTTATTCTCTTGATGCAGTCACGACTGCCGATCCGCGCAGCGGCAAAGTTCGCGAATTTCAACCATTTTATTCGCTTCGGCATGCTTACGGCGAGCATTATGAAAAGGCTTTTTGGTACGCTCGACGAATACAGTCCGAGCGACCGGAAGATGATGGCACTGAAATCTATCTCAGCATGGTTGACAGAGAATTTAATCCGCGCAGCCCGGCGGCGGAAGTCTTAACGGTTAAGACAACCTGCACAAATCGCGATTTACCCGCGAGACTACCATTCGGCGGGCGCGACAGCGATTTTGAAACTGAAGGAGCAGGAGTTTTAGCACGTGTCCGATGTTTGACTAAACCCACTGAAACACAGCGTTTGCCGATGCGCCGTGCCGCTCATTGGCGGTTGATTTCGCATTTAAATTTAAATTACCTGTCGCTGGTCGCCAATGAGAAAGGCGAACCCGAAGCGTTGCAGGAAATTTTGTCACTTTATAATTTTAACGATTCATCTGTGACACGCAAACAAATTTTGGGTTTGACTGGAGTTGAAACGCGCCGTGTTGTGCGTCAAGTTGGACAGCGGGTTGGAGCAGGCTTCGTGCGCGGTCTTGAAACTACGCTCGAATTTGACGAAGAACAATTTGTTGGGGGCAGTGTTTTTTTGTTTGGATGTGTTTTGGAAAGATTTTTGGGGTTGTCTGCTTCACTGAATTCTTTTAATCAATTAGTCGTCAAAATTAAACAGCATGAAGGAATTTTAAGAAGATTCGAGCCGCGAGCAGGCGAGCAAATTTTACTTTAGTAAATCGTGAATCGTAAAGTGAAATTGTTCGTTTTCACGATTTACAAGTCACTGTGAACGAAAAGCCGTTAAATCAAGAATTTTTTGACGCTCCGTACGAGTTCAGATTTTTTCAAGCCGTGCGATTGCTTGAGCGAATGTACCCTGAGCGCTCATCGGTCGGACGCGATAACCTGCCGGGGACAGAAGTCGTTCGGTTTCGTTCGCTTCCAACGCTTAGGTTTCCGGCAAGCGAAGTGTACGAATTACGCGAAACCAGCGATGATTTTACAGATCTTCGCAAAGTTGAAATGTTTGTTAACTTTATGGGCATGGTCGGCGCGGTCGGCGTTTTACCTTCGCATTATACCGAACTTGTCGTTGAGCGAGTTCGATATCGGGATGAAACTTTGTGGGATTTTCTCGATATTTTTACGCACCGAGCTATTTCTCTTTTTTTTCGAGCTTGGGAGAAATATCGTTTTCCCATTGGATACGAACGAGTAGGCAGAGCAGGAAATCAGCGCGGCGCAGAAAACCAGTCGGATGATTTTACGGATTTTTTGTTTGATTTTATCGGATTGGGAACGCGAGGGCTGCGCGGCAAACTCGGTTTGCCGGACGAAAGTTTGCTGCCATACGCTGGTTTAATTTCTAACAAACCAGTTTCGGTCACCGCAATCGAACAAACAGTTCACGATTATTTTGCTATCCCGGTTAAGGTCGAGCAATTTTTTGGGCAGTGGCTTGCACTAGATCAAGAAAGCATTACCCAGCTCGGCGCTGTCAACAGCAGGCTCAGTGTTAATGCGGTTGTTGGTACACGCATCTTTGATAATCAATCAAAATTTCGCGTGAGAATCGGCGCTGTCAGTTTTGAGAAGTTCAGGGGTTTTCTGCCGAACGGCACAGCATACAAAGCGATTTGCAGCTTGATTCGTTTTCTTGCCGGAGAAGAATTTGATTTTGATCTACAGCTTATTTTAATCGCCAAAGAAGTTCCAAGCTGTATTTTAACGACGAGGGCAAAACGCCGACCGCAGCTTGGCTGGAGCTCGTATTTGAAAACACAAAAGTTTAAACACGATGATGAACAGGTTATCTTACAAACAGATAATTAAACAGCCGAGACGCAGAGAAAGAGAGACGGAAAACACCGCCTCTTTGTGTTTCGGAAGTGTCGGAAGTGAAGATTTTTTTAGATCTTTTAATTAATTAAGGAGAAGAGCGATGAACGTAAATTTGAAATCTCTTATCGGTAGATTGAATGATACTGCCCGCAGTGCGCTCGAAGGAGCGGCGGGTTTGTGTCTCTCACGAACAAATTATGATGTTGAAATTGAGCATATCCTGCTTAAACTGCTTGAAGTTAATGATTCAGACGTGCAATTTATCTTGCGGCATTTTGAAATCAATGCCGACCGGTTGAACAAGGATGTAATAACGGCGCTCGACCGTTTGAAAACTGGAAATACCCGCACTCCGGCGCTCTCGCCGCGTGTTCCTGAATGGATTCAAGAAGCATGGCTCTTAGCTTCAATTGAATACGGCGCGGCGCGCGTGCGTTCGGGGCATTTGTTTCTCGCCCTCGTGACAAATGATGGGTTAGCACGTATTGCACGCGATATCTCGCGCGAATTTACTGATATTTTTACTCGTCTTGATGC
>JBDTZD010000199.1:0-11912 GCA_040005335.1 Pyrinomonadaceae bacterium
AATTCTGCCTAAGAAAATTATTTTTCTTCTCGTTTAGTAGCTCCCAAACCTTGCGAATGTGATCTTCAGTTACGTGGATGCTGCCGATTGAAAGCCGTAAGGTGAATTTACCGTTTAATTTCGTGTGTGATAAATAGGCTTTGCCAGAAGCGTTGATTTCGTTCATCAGCCGTTCGTTAAAAGAGTCCAAATCTTGAACGCCTCTGGGCGCGGCGCGAAAACAAACGAGTGCAAACGGCACTGGCGCAAGCAATTCCCAATCCGGGCTTTCCTCAATCCATGATTCCAAAACTCGCGCCAAACGACAGTGTTCGCGAATGCGTTCGATCAAACCTGTTTGTCCGAAATATCGCAAGACAAACCACAATTTGAGCGAGCGAAATCTGCGTCCAAGCTGGATTCCCGTGTCCATCAAATTTTCCGTCTGTTCATCGGTTTTCAAATATTCCGGGACGAGCGTAAAAGCGCGTTTAAGCAAGTCTGTGTGACGACAGTAGAGAATTGATAAATCAAACGGCGTAAAAAGCCATTTGTGCGGATTGGTGACGAGTGAATCGGCACGCTCGCAACCTGCAAAATGATGCTGCAGCTCAGGAACAATCGCCGCCGACCCTGCGTAAGCCGCATCAACGTGCAGCCAAAGCGCGTGGCGCTCGCAAATAGGAACTATTTCTGCCACCGGATCAACGCTCGAAGTCGAAGTCGTGCCGATTGCTGCGACTACGCAAAACGGAACAAAACCGTCGCGCAAATCTTCCTCAATAGCGGCGGCAAGCGCATCCGGTCTCATCCGAAAAAACTCGTCCGCCTCAATTTTCCTGAGAGATTTTTGCCCCAGTCCAAGCGTAATAACTGCTTTTTCGATTGACGAGTGCGCGTGTTCCGACGTGTAAACACGCAAGAGGGGCAAATTATTGCGTCCGCTCATTCCATCTTCGCGGATTCGCAAATTTAAACCTTCGCGTGCGGCGGCGATGGCGTGCATACTGGAAACCGAAGCCGTGTCATAAATAATACCTTTCATCTGGGCGTCAAGCCCCATCATTTGCCTGAGCCAATCAGTCGCGACTTGTTCAAGCTCAGTGACGGCGGGCGACGTACGCCAGAGCATTCCTTTGGCATCAAACGCAGCGCAGAGCATTTCGCCAAAAATTCCGGGCGCACTGGTCGAAGTTGAAAACAATCCGTGGAAATTCGGGTGATTCCAATGCGTCATCGCCGGAACAATCAGTTTATCTACATCGCCCAAAATGTCTGCAAAATCTTCACCGTTTTCGGGCGCGTTTTTTGGCAATTGATCTTTAAGCCAATCCGGTTTAACTTGCGATAAAACCGGCAAATCTTCGATATGCTCAAAATAATCGGCAATCCAATCCACGATTTCATGTCCGAACCGCCGAAAATCGTCGTGCGGCATATCGCCCAAATCCGCTGCGAAAGATTGGGTAAATTCGTTTTTCATGTCTTGAAGATAAACAAAATGAAAAAAAGTGTCGAATTGAAACTCTGTGCGCTCGACAGAACTTCACAATCCGGTATAATTCGCAGTTATTGAATTTCTCATTTTTCAAAGTAAAAATCGTTTGGCAAATCACAATTCGGTTTTTCTACGCGCAGAAAAACCGGCGAAAGGCAATATGAAAAAAATCATCACTTCAGTTTTAACTCTGGCTTTATTTGCGCCGTTTGCGGCGTGCGTCCAAAAAGGCGGGGAAACGGGCAGCACGGGCGATGGAACGGGCGTTATTAAAATCGGCGTGTACGGCGATTTGAGCGGACAGACTTCCAATTTCGGCAAATCAACCAGACAAGGTGTCGAACTCGCCACCGAAGAAGTTAACGCCAAAGGCGGAATCGGCGGGCGCAAAATTCAGCTGGTCGTTGAAGATGACCAGGGCAGACCGGAACAAGCAAAAACCGTTGTTTCCAAACTCATCAACCAGGACAAAGTTTCCGCCGTCATCGGCGAAGTGGCTTCAACCAACAGTTTGGCAGCCGCGCCCGTCGCTCAGGAAGCCCGCGTTCCGATGATTACGCCGTCGTCAACCAACCCCAAGGTGACGCAAGTCGGCGATTACATTTTCCGCGTTTGTTTTATTGACCCGTTTCAAGGTTCGGTGATGGCGAAATTTGCCGCAAACTCCCTGAAAGCCAAAACCGCAGCGATTTTCGGCGATGTCAATTCGGATTACAGCAAAGGTTTGACGGAATTTTTTGAAGGTGAGTTTACCAAGCTTGGCAGTAAAGTCATCATGAAACAAAGCTACACGCAAAACGACCAGGATTACAAAGGTCAATTGACCGCGATTCGTTCGGCAAACCCGGATGTCATTTATGTTCCCGGTTATTATGGACAAGTTGGAATTATCGCCAAACAAGCTCGCGAACTTGGGATGAATCAGCCGATTTTGGGCGGCGACGGCTGGGATTCCGCCGAACTTTGGGCTTTGGGGGGCGCGGCGATGAAAAATACTTTTATCTCAAATCATTATTCGGTTGACGACCCTTCGCCCGCGATTCAAACTTTTGTCAAAGCCTACAAAGCAAAATTCAACAATGTCGCGCCCGACGCAATTGCGGCTCTGGCGTACGACGCGATGAATATTTTGGCGGCTTCGATTCAAAAAGCCGGGGGTACGGACAGCGCGAAACTGCGCGACTCAATCGCCGCAACTTCCGCGTTTCCGGGCGTGACTGGAAACATCACGCTTGACAAAGACCGCAACGCCATCAAACCCGCAGTAGTTCTCGAACTCAATCCGGCAGAAAAGAAATACATTTACAAAGAAACAATCGCGGTTGACGGCGCGCCAAGCAACACTGCGACAACCGGCGCAAACATGAACGCCAATACGATGTCGAGCCAAGCAAACGCAAATATGGCAAACACCGCGCCGACGAATACCAATATGGCTTCAAATGCAAACGCGGCGGCGAATGTCAACGGGAATGCGAATGCCGCAGGTACAAAGTGATTGTTCGGTTACCAACTTGAGCTGTTAATTCTGTTAAAAAAGATTGGCAGCTCAATCTAAATTTAAACTTCCGAAAATGGATACTTTTGTTCAGCAGCTTATCAATGGTTTGACCATCGGTTCGATTTATGCGCTGATTGCGCTTGGTTACACGATGGTTTACGGCATTCTGCGTTTTATTAATTTCGCGCACGGCGACATTTACATGATTGGCGCTTACACCGGATTTGTTTTGGCAACCTCGCTCGGATTCGCCATGAATCCTTCGATTTTCGCTTTTGGCGTCACGCTTTTAGGTTCGATGGCGATTGCGGCGGCAATCGGAATGGCGATCGAGCGTTTCGCTTATCGCCCCGTCCGTCGTTATTCGCGCATGACAACGCTGATTACGGCAATCGGAATGTCGCTCTTTATCGAAAATCTGTTTGTAGTGATTTTTTCCGGGACGCCGCGAGCGTTTCCACAGCTTTTGCAAAACGACATTTACCCCTTGTTCGGCAACGCCGCGATTTCGAGTTCGCAGCTTTTGATTTTCGTGATTTCAATCGCCCTCATGGTTTTGCTGCAATACATCGTTTTTTACACGAAAATCGGCAAGGCGATGCGAGCGGTTTCGTTTAACATAAACTCTGCCAAGCTGATGGGAATCAACACAGATTTTATCATCGCTTTTACGTTTGCTTTGGGGTCTGCGTTGGCGGCGGCGGGCGGCGTTTTAACGTCGCAGTACAATCCGCAAATCAATCCTTTGATGGGAATTATCATCGGACTAAAAGCTTTTGTCGCGGCTGTCTTAGGCGGCATCGGCAACATTCCGGGCGCGGTTTTAGGCGGTTTGATAATCGGTCTGGCGGAAACTTTCGTCGTCGGCTACGGGCAAAACATCGGTATTCCTTCGACTTACCGCGATGCCGTCGCGTTCTCGATTTTGATTCTTGTTTTATTGTTTCGTCCCGCCGGAATCCTGGGTTCAAACGTGCAGGAGAAAGTTTAATTTATGCCAACTTGGTTGAAAACTTTCATCGGCGCGATTGTCGCAATCGTTTTATTGCTTGTTTTCAATGCAATGCTCAGCCGCGACGGTTTTTTCGGCATCGGAATTGACGATTACAACGGGCGGCTGCTCGCGTTTATCGCCATCAACATAATTCTTGCAACTTCCCTAAATTTGATAAACGGTTTCACCGGACAATTTTCCATCGGACACGCCGGATTTATGGCTGTTGGCGCGTATTCGTCCGCCGCACTAACGGTTTACTATGGTAAATCACTCGAATCGGCGTTCGCATTTTTGGGCGAGACGGGCGCGCAAGCCGCCGTTTTGATCGTTGCGATTATTTTAGGCGCAATCGTTGCTGCGCTCGCAGGACTTCTCGTCGGAATTCCGTCTTTGCGACTTAAAGGCGATTATTTGGCAATCGTCACGCTTGGCTTTGCCGAAATCATCCGCATTGTGATTTTGAATATTGATTCGGTTGGCGGCGCGACGGGTTTGACCGTTCCGGGTTACGCCAATTTTTTCTGGGTCGGTTTGTTTGCGATTTTAACCGTTGTTATTGTTCACAATATCGTTAAATCGGATATGGGACGCGCGCTTGTTTCGATTCGGGAAGACGAGTTGGCGGCGGAAGCGATGGGCGTCAATACAACTCGCTACAAAGTCATTGCGTTCGTCATCAGTTCGGCATTTGCGGGAATTGGCGGAGTGCTGTTCGCTCATTACAATAGATTTTTAAGCACCAACGATTTTGGCTTTATCCGCTCGTTTGAAATTATCATTATGATTGTTTTGGGCGGCATGGGTTCGATGACCGGGGCGATTTTGGGGGCGATTATCGTCACAATTTTGCCCGAACTTCTGCGCCAGTTGCCAGACATTCAGATCGGCGCAACCGTTTTTAAGTTTGCCGATCTACGACTGGTAATTTTTGCCCTAGTTTTGATTTTGACGATGATTTTGCGCCCGCAAGGAATTTTGGGAACAATGGAAATCGGCGGTTTGTTCAAACGCTTTCGCCGTGAACCGAGAATGGACAAAAACACCGGAGGTCTAAAATGAGTCCGAACGGCAATTGCATTTTGCAGACCGATCAGGCGACAATGCGCTTCGGCGGACTCGTCGCCGTCAACGAACTCACGATGCAGGTTCAGAAAGGCGAAATCTACGGTTTAATTGGTCCGAACGGCGCGGGTAAAACAACAATCTTCAATATTTTAACCGGCGTTTATGTTCCGACTTCGGGTGACATTCGCATCAATGGAAACCGCGTCAACGGTTTGCGCCCGTTTCAAATTTCCAGACTCGGCGTCTCCCGCACGTTTCAAAATATCCGGCTTTTTCCTTCGATGACCGTGCTTGAAAACGTCGTCACGGGTTGTCACCGCCATTCCAAACAAAATCTGGCGCAAGCCGTTTTGCGTTTGCCAAATTACTTTCGAGACGAAGCCGAGCATCGTAAATTCGCGCTCGAACTGCTGGAAATTTTCGATCTCGCCAAGTTTAAAGACGAAGGCGGAACTTCTCTTCCCTATGGAAAGCAGCGCCGTCTGGAAATCGTGCGGGCGCTCGCGACTCGTCCGCAGCTGTTGCTGCTTGATGAACCAGCCGCGGGCATGAATCCTTCGGAGCAGTCAGATTTAACGCGCCTGATTAAAGAGATCCGCGACAAGTTTCAATTGACGATTGTGTTGGTCGAACACAATATGCGAGTCGTGATGGGCGTTTGCGACCGCATTCAAGTTGTTGATTACGGCAAATCAATCGCTTTGGGCTTGCCGCAGGAAATCAAAAACGACCCGAAAGTTATCGAAGCATATCTCGGCGATTAAAATTCATTAAATTTTATAATGTTAGTTTTAGAAAACATTTCGGTAAATTACGGGGCGATTGAAGCGTTGACTGACATTTCGCTGCGCGTTGAAGCAGGCGAAGTGGTGACTCTAATCGGCGCGAACGGCGCGGGTAAAACAACGACATTAAAAACAATTACGGGTTTGCTGAGTCCAAGAAAAGGCACGGTTAGCTACGAAGGCAAACAGATTGACGGCATGCCGTCGCATCGCCTGGTGCCGATGGGAATTGCGATGTCGCCCGAAGGACGCGGCGTTTTCGCCAATCTCACCGTCCGCGAAAATCTGGAAATGGGCGCGTACGTTCGCAAAGATAAAAACGGCATTGCCGAAGATATGAAACGCGGTTACGATCTTTTTCCGCGCCTAAAGGAACGCGAAGCGCAAAAAGCCGGAACGATGTCGGGCGGCGAACAACAAATGCTGGCAATGGCGCGGGCGCTGATGTCGCGTCCAAGATTGCTGCTGCTTGATGAACCTTCGCTCGGACTCGCGCCGCTCATCGTCCATCAAATTTTCGAGGCGATTGACGATATTCGCTCGCGCGGCACCACGATTTTGCTGGTTGAACAAAACGCCAATGCGGCTCTCAGGCATTCCGACCGCGCGTATGTTTTGGAAACCGGAAGAATTGTAATGGAAGGCGATTCCAAACAAATCGCTTCAGACCCGCGCGTTAAAGAAGCGTATTTAGGCGAATAAGTTTTTCGTAATCGGCGGACGTGTCAATATCAAAGGCGGCTTCAGGAGCGAGAATTTTCACGACCGAAGCCGCATTTCCCTTGATAACAAATCGCGCTCCTGAATCACCTTGCAGATTAAACAGCCGGTCAAACATTTCACTGGCAAATAACGCTGGAACGCCGATTGTGTTGTTATATTCAGAGGCGACAATCGACTTTTTTGTTTTCCTATATTTTGAAATCAATTTGGTAATTGTCTCTGTCGTTACCAAAGGCTGATCGCAAAGCAGTAAAATAACGGCGGACAAATCTGATTCGATTGTAATTATTTTCTTTAAGCCAGTGCGAATTGACGCGCTCATACCTATTGCCCAATCTTCAGCGACGGCAATTTCGACAGGCAAATCTAAAACTTCATTTCCAAATTTTTCCGCGTTTGCGCCTAAAACAATGACGACCTTTTGTGAGTTTGTCGCCAAAGCCGTTTCTGCCGCACGCCGCAATAGAGTTTTGCCTTCAAATTTGAGCAGTTGTTTAGGTTCACCCAACCTTTGGGACGCGCCTGCGGCGAGAATTAAAACGCCGATTTTCATCTTAAACTTCCGGACGAGTTTTCTGCTGGTGTTGGAAACTTTGAGATCAGGTTAATTTCAAAATCTTCCCAACGCCTAATTTGGTAATAATGATGCACAATAGCGGCTAGAACGAAGACAGCAGCACCTGCAACTACTGTTAACCAAATCGGGGGCGCAATCAGAAATTGTAGCAACAATGACAACCAAACGCCGGCCAAAATGCTGTTGATGACGAGAATTGTTCCGGCGATGGTCACGAGTGGCTGAAAGCGGGAATGTTTAATCGCCATGCTTTGCATTGTAGAAAGGGTGTCGTCGTAAATCGAATGAACGAAATAATCCGCTATTTCCGGCGCGATTTCAGTGTAATAATGCCGAATGCGGTTGATTCCGCGAGCATGAATAACGCCTTCCATCGCCGTTTGCAAAGCGCGTTTAAATGTTACTAGTCCGAGAAAAAAGAGTGATGGAAAGAGCACCAGCGCGAACAAGTAAAATGCTTGTCCTACTCCGGAAACCTGCCCGATGAATGCAAGCGAGACGACGCCGCTCGAAACCGAACTTAAAAACACAGCGGCGCGCCCGTTTGCGTCCGTAACTGCAGCTGATCGTGCCGCTTGCAAAGTCGAATGTTCGGTGGTTAAAAACTGCAAAATATGTTCGGGCTTAGCGGGTTTTCGTTTCTCTTCCATTAGAAAATTTATCAGAACCGTCTGTGATAGCAAATGAGTAATTTTTGTTTAACGATTGTAAATTGAACCTTGCCGATTTCGCAAAAATCCGCCCCCGCGCCTTGCTAAAACACTTTGGATTTCAGCAATGATGGAAAGCGCAATGGTTTCGGGTGTGTCCGCTCCAATGTCCAAACCTACTGGCGCGTAAAGTTTCTGCCAATCTTTTTCGCTGAAAGCTTCCCCGGTTTGCCGAATCTCCAGCAAAATATTCTCCGTTCGCTTTTTTGGTCCGAGTACGCCAACATAATGAGCGTCTGATTTTAAAAGTAATCGTAAAATCTGTTTGTCGTGTTCATAATTGTGAGTCATCATCACGGCGACCAAATTATCTTCACAAGGCAGCTTTAAATTTTCAGGACGTGAAATTTTAATTTCATCAACCAGCGGAAATCTTTCTTTGGTCGCAAAGGCGGGGCGATGATCAACAACTGAAACATACCATCCTAAATTTTTCGCAAACTCAGCGAGCGGTATGGCATCTGCTCCCGCTCCGAAAATTAGCAAATACGGGGCGGGTTTAATGATTTCAAAAAAGAACTCAAAATTTCCAATTTCTGTTTCATAGATTTTACAATGTGAAATGCCGTCTTTGTTAAAAAACAATTCGCAATCTTTGAGAAGCTCATCACGAAATCCAAAGTCGTCGGTGATATTTTTAAAGTGAAATTGTTCCACTTGGTCGTAAAAAACTCTGCTGCCAATGGGTAAATCCGGCACACCAATCGCAGAAATTAGAGTAGCAATAACTTGCCGCTCTCGATTGTTAAAAGCGATTTCCAAAACTCTTAGCAAAAAGCTTTCGCGATCAATTGGCTCGAGCAAAATCCTGACTATCCCGCGACAGCCCATGTTGAGCGCGAAAACAGAATCATCAGTTTTAGTAGTGTCGTAAGTAAAAACTTCTGGCTCGCCTGTTTTTAAAACACGTTTGGCGCGTTCCAAAACGTCCGCTTCGAGACAGCCGCCCGATACTGTGCCGAACGTTTCACCCGTTTCCGCGATCAACATTTTCGCGCCCGGCAGACGATAGCTTGACCCCTTGACGTCAACGACGGTGGCTAACGCGGCTCTTTCGCCGCTATTTAATATCCGCTTCTGCGACGCTAGAATGACTTGAAGTTCCTTCATTTTCTTTTTGCGAAATAGGCGATTGAAACCAAGTGACGGTGCCGTAAAAAACCGGAATTAAGATAAAGCCAAGCAAAATACCAAGCAGCGCGTAAGTGCCGAGCGTTGTCCAGCCGATTAGTAGCGGCGCGCTAACACCTAAAATTATCTTAAGATTGGCGCTCCATTTTTGGTTAACTGGCTCCTCCGCATCCTGCGGCAACGAATGTTCGATAAAACCTATTGACGCGAGCGATAAACCGACTGCAACCGAGATCAACCACCGTTCAGGTGTCGTCAAACCGTCCGTCTCACTTGCAACCACCGATTGCACACCCGCGCCGCCCGCCGCGACGCTCATTAAAAGCGGTAAATGCAAATAACCGTAACGCCCTTTCCAGGCAACGTGCGGTTTGGCAAATCGGCGCCCGACGAAATCGAAATAAATCCACCAGAGCCCAAAAGCGATGGCAATTCCAAGAGTAGCGGTGAGAGCAATGCGAACAGTTAATTGAGGCGCAGCGGCGATTCCGCGCACCACGCCCGCCATCGCTTCGCCCAAAACGATAATTGTGAATAATCCAAAACGTTCGGGTAAATGCGAAGAGCTTAACGCGGGCAGTTTTTCTTGCTGCTTGACGGTAAAAAACGGCGTGATCAAGTCAATTACTAAGCCAACGGCCCACATCACAAAACGCCACGGCGCAGGAACAAATATTGAGCCTATCCAGAGCGCGGCTGAAAACGTAAAACCTACTGCGTAACTATAGGCGACTGGCTGAAAATGCTGGTTGTGCCAACCGCCGCGCAGCCAGAGGAGCAAAATTAGGATTCGTCCCGCCGCATAAGCGAGCGCAAATTGAACGGAAAGTTTGCCCAACCCATCGTGAACAAAAGCTGCTAAAGCGACAACCGGAATAATCTGCAAAAAAGTCGAAAGCCGATGGCTAACGTCTTCGGTTTCAAAACGGTCGTTGTAATAAGTTCCGCCAATCCACAGCCACCACCCAGCTATAAACATCAAACTATAAGCAAGAACACCGATTAACGAGATGTTTAATGCTAGAACATGCGCAAGCTCAGCAACGACAACGACGAACACAAGATCGTAAAACAGTTCTAGCCACGAAACGCGCCGCTCACGCCCTTCTTCTTCATCAGTCCTGAGCCGTGGCGGTCGCCACCAGCCTTTTTCTTCCCCCTTGCTCGCCATTTTAAATTAAATTAAAAGAAGTTTTATAGTTTTAAATTCAATCCGTCGGTGATTCAATCTGACTAAACCAAGTTTGTTTATCAAAATAGCTGCGCTAAAAACGAATTCTGCCGTCAACGATGTGAAAGAAACCGTAGCCACACAATTTAAAATTCTTGCCGGTCTGCAGCATTTCGCCTAAACTGCTTGTAAAAGTTCCGCCTCCGCTCCATTCAATGATCACCCACTCGCCGTCTTCAAAGATATTTTCTGGGTTCGTGTAATTGTCAGGAAAAGCGCGGAAAAAATCAACAGCGCTAGCGAGCAAAACGTCGCGTCCGGACAAAGTTTGATGGCAAAAGGTGAGTTGATCAACTTGTGCATCGTCTGGGCAGAGCTCAATCAACGCAAATGGATCGCGGTTATTGCAAGCCGCAACCCATTCGTAAAATCTGTTTCGGCGTTTTTGTGTGTATAACGCCAAAGCTAACCGATTAAAAATTTAATTTCAACCCGAATTGAATGACGCGCGGGTCGCCCGCGCTCGTGATTGAGCCGAAACCATTCGCCCCTTGAACTACATTTGGATTTGAGAGCGGCGGCGTGTTTGTGAGGTTAAAAATCTCGGTGCGAAATTCAAGATTAGCGCGTTCGTTTAAATTTGTCCGTTTGATAATCGCCAGATCAAGATTGCGATAACCCGGACCGCGCACCGGATTGCGCGAAGCCGTGCCGAGAGTAAATTGCGGCGCGGTTTGAAAAGCAGCGGTGTTAAACCACGCGGCAACGGCGCGCTGGCCGTGCGGCAGCGTCGGATTTGCCAGTAGATTCGGCCGCTGTGTGCCAAATCCGGCAAAGGCATTAAAATTCGTCGCCTGTGTGACGGCAAGCGGAATGCCGTCCTGCACGTTAACGATGCCGTTTAAACTCCAGCCGCGCAAGAGCTTTTCCATTAATCCGCGACTCGATTTAAATAAATCAAACTCATACGTAAAACTCGCCGCGAAAACATTTGGAATATCGCCGGTCGAAAGATCTCGTTCGAGCTTGCGATTAAAACTATCGGCGACGGGAAAATTGGCAACCGGCCCGGTTTGAATCGTCGCGTCAAAAACCGACGAGGCTTCGTCAATAAGTTTGGAGCGCGTGTAAGCGACGAGAAAAGATAATCCTTTGGTCAAGCGTTGTTCGATTTTGGCTTGGAGCGCGTTGTAGTTAGTGTTGCCGACGTTATTTCGATAAAGCGAAACCATGTTGTAACAAGGAAACGGGCGCAGGGTTTGAGCGAGCGAAACGGTTGGATCGCCCAAATTGGACCGGCCGCGCGGGACAACGCCAAAACAGGGATTTGGCACTTGTGTTTGCAGCATGCTGCCGAGCGCGAGCTGCTGCGCGGTTAATTGATTGATATTGACATCCGGAATCCCGACGTGCGTGATTTTGCTGCCCGCATAAGCGATTTCAAAAGCGAGGTTGCGCGTTAATTGCCGCTGAACGCCGATATTCCATTGCTGAACGTAACCCGAACCCAAATCTCGGTCAACGCCGAAAACGCTTTGTCCAAGTCCGGCGTTTGAATCGAAAGCCACGGGCGAAACGTTCGGGCGATTGACTCCCGATAACACAAAAGCAGCGTTGCGATTATCAAGGCTGCGCTGCGTCACAGTTTGCACAAACGGAAAAAACGGCGTGGTAAAGGGAGTCGTAATTCCGGCTTGTTCAATCCAAACCACGCCGTAACCCGTCCGCACGACGGTTTTATCGGTTAGCCGATACGCCAGCCCGACGCGCGGCGC
>JBDTZD010000119.1:0-3517 GCA_040005335.1 Pyrinomonadaceae bacterium
TAAATTTGCCGTTTGACCAAACTAAATCGTAGAGTTTTCGCCCTTTGCTAACGCCATAATCAGCACTAATTTCTTTGGTTGGCGAATCATACTTTTTCCTGAAAACATGAATAGTTTTACCGTCTTGCGCGAACTCGTAAATGTTGTCGGTGCTGTATTGCGGGACGGCAGTTTTGGAAATATTGACGAGCTTGCCGTTTTTGTAATCGAGGAAATAATAGTCCTGCCAGTGTTCGGCTTGCGAGCGCAAGCCAATTAAATACGTTCCGTTTGGACGCCCATAGACGGCGAGCGTAAATTCGTTGACGCCTTCGTCAGTGCCTTCCAGAAAGTTAATGTTTTCTGAGCTAACATACTGTTTTAAATATTCCTTTTTATTATCGCTGCAACACTGAAAGGTGTAAAACTCTGAAGGCACCAGCATAAAAAAATCGCGGGCAGTTTTAGCTTGCTTGGTTTGCGCCTCTACGCCGATTGCTAAAAGCAGAAGAATTGCAATTAGAACAAAGGTTTTAAGTTTAATCATAAAAATAATCTTAAGAATAGGAGAAAGCCCCGCGTTAAACAACGCGAGGCTTTTCCGTTTAAAAATTGTTGTGAAAAGTCTGCCGCGGCTGTTTAGCGTTTGTTTAGAGTGGTCGCAAGTTGCCTTAACTCACCACATTTAACGTCAAAATCAATTGAAACACCGCTTTATCATCAAGTCAAGCGGAGAGTTAGATGGTGACGCCTGACAGAGTTTGCTAAAGCTGTTTGGCTAGAAGCCTCCTTTTAAACCTTTCATTAAAGATAAGCCGTTTGTTTTGATATTGTGCAGTTTATTTCAATCAACCATCTGTTCATGAAATTTAGGTGCTGCTTTGCCGAGGCTTTTGAGACAGTTTAGCCTTGTTAATTTTTCAAGAAAATATTATGCAAATTACCTTCAGAAATTGTTTAGGCAGAAACTATTTAGGGCTAATTTTATTTATCATGCTGGTGACGCCGCTATGCGCTTTCGCGCAATCGCTTGGCAATGCCGGAACTGTTTCAGGAACTATCCAGGATCCGAACAATGCGGTGATTTCCGGTGCAACAGTTTTTATCAAAAACACTGTCACGGGTTTCGAACGCTCCGCCACTACCGATAACCAAGGCGGCTACGTTTTTAACAATGTGCCGCCAAACAATTATCAAATCACGGTCTCAGCCAGCGGTTTTCAAGCCGCGGCGCAAAACATCGTCGTGCGGAGCTCAGTTCCCCTTCAAATACCACCGATTTCTCTTGCGATCAGTGGCAACGAAGCGAATGTGACGGTTGTAGCCGATGCTCAAATTGTTGAAAATGTTCCGACCACGCACACCGACGTTGATCAGACACAGCTTCGCAAACTGCCTCTCACTTCGCCCGGCAACGGTTTGAGCGACGCAGTCACCTTTACATCGCCCGGCGTAGTTGCCGATTCCAATGGCTTTTTTCACCCGCTCGGCGATCACGCGCAATCGCAATATTCGGTTGATAATCAGCCGATTACCGATCAGCAGACAAAAGCGTTTTCGACCCAATTGCCGGTTAACGCTATCCAATCTCTGGAAGTTATCACGGGAGCGACGCCCGCCGAATACGGCGATAAAACCAGTTTGGTCATCAACGCCATCACGAGGTCGGGTTTAAACCAAACAAAACCGTCGGGCAGCTTTTTTTCAACCGTCGGGCGTTTTCGCGCCCTTCAGGAAGAAGCGACCTACGCCGTAGGCAATGCTAAAATCGGCAATTTCACAGCTTTTAATTTTGAGCGTTCCAACCGATTCTTGGATTCGCCGGAATTTGTTTCACTTCATAACCAAGGCAATGCGGTGAGCCTTTTTAACCGATTTGATTACAGTTTGACCGACAAAGACACTCTGCACTTAAACCTGTTTCTGGCTCGCAATAAATTTGAGATTGCCAATACTTACGATCAGCAATCTCTCGGTCAAGACCAACGCCAACGCGTAAAATCACTCAACATTGCGCCTGGTTTTGTTCATGTTTTTAATCCTGCAACAGTTTTAACCATCAATCCATATTATCGGCTTGATCAAGTTAATTATTATCCGAGCGCGGATCCATTTGCAGACCAGACGCAAACTATTAGTCAGCAGAGACGATTGGCAAACGCTGGAATTAAGGGCGATGTGGCATATGTCAAAGGCATCAATAACATAAAAATCGGCGGGCAATTTCAACATACTTTTCTCAATGAAGGTTTTCAATTCGGAATTACCGATGCCAATTTTAATCCTCTTTGTTTTGACGGCGAGGGAAATCCAGTTGCCGGAATTATCTGCGGGCAGGGAACAACCGTCAATGAAGATTTCCTGCCGGGTTTGCTGCCGTTCGATTTGACGCGAGGCGGACGGCTTTTCACCTTTGCCGGACGCACAGATATTAAACAGGAAGCCGTTTTCGCACAGGACGCGCTGAATTTTAAAAATGGTTTGACGCTGAGTCTCGGTTTGCGTTTTGACAATTACAACGGCATTAGTCGCGGCAAATCATTGCAGCCGCGCCTAGGTGTTTCATATTTATTCAAACCTACAAATACCGTCATCCGTGCTTCGTACACTCGTAACTTTGAAACGCCCTATAACGAAAATCTGATATTATCGAGCGCGACGGGCGGCAACGGGTTGGCAGACGGAATTTTGGGCGACACTTCGGCAACGCCGCTTAAGCCCGGAAATCGCAATCAGTTTAACATTGGTTTGCAGCAGGGATTTGGCAAATACATTGTCGCTGATATTGATTATTTCAATAAATACACTCGTAACGCCTATGATTTTAATGTGCTTTTGAACACTCCGGTATTTTTCCCGATTGCGTGGGACAAATCAAAAATTGACGGCGTTTCGTTTCGACTCAATTTAACAAATTACAAAGGCTTGAGCGCGTTTTTTACCGCTGGACACACTAGAGCGCGATTTTTCCCGCCGGAATCGGGCGGGCTCTTTTTCAATTCTGACCTCCCGACGGGAGCTTTTCGCATTGACCACGATCAAGCGTTCCAACAAACGACGCAAATTCAATATTCTTTCGACGAGTTTAAGGAATTTCACAAATTTGCGCCGTTTGTTGCATTCACCTGGCGTTACGATAGCGGTTTAGTTTCGGGTGCTGTTCCAGATTATGCGACGACTTTGGGTTTTACCGCCGATGAGCAACAGCAACTCGGTTTGTTCTGCGGCAATCAATTTGCGACATTGAACAATCCGATTAGAACTTGTGAATCATCTGATCGCGGAGCGTTGCGTGTTCGGATTCCTGCGGACGGAACGGCAAATGATGACACTAATCCGCCGCGCATTACCCCGCGTAATTTGTATGATTTAAGTCTAGGTTCGGACAATCTGATGCGTTCCGACAAAATTAAACTCTCGGCGCGTTTAACGTTTATCAATATCGGTAACAAAGAAGCGCTTTACAACTTCAACTCGACGTTTAGCGGAACGCACTTTGTCACGCCACGCTCTATCCAGGGACAAATTGGAATTGTTT
>JBDTZD010000067.1:0-3498 GCA_040005335.1 Pyrinomonadaceae bacterium
AAAGAAATTTGAAAACTCTCGCCCCCCAGACAAATGAACAACTCGCAGCCGCTCCAAGGGACAAACTGGTTGGCGTCTCTACAGCTGACGAAAAACCGAGCCTGGCCAGCAAAATCCTGGTCTTTGTGCTTTGCACCACAATCGTTTTAGCAACCGTTTTGTTCGGGATGGTTGATGCCGGATTGCTGGCTGTATTTTGCGTCGGGGCAGGAATCGTCGGCTGGTTGTGGCTAACTGATGCCTGGAAAACCAGCGAACTGCGTTACAGCCCGAGTCTTTTACCGCTTCCGATGATAGGTTTAATCATCATTGGACTTATTCAATTATTGCCGCTCCGGAGCGCATCGCTGCCAGAAACTTTGCTAACGCTGCCTGCCAGCAACGCGCTTTCGCTCGATGCTTTTGCTACGCGGCTGGCTGTGACCCAACTTGTGGCAATGTTAATTTATTTTGCCGCCGCGCTTGTCTTCATCAACACGAACAAACGCCTGCAAAAGGTTACGACAACAATCATAATTTTAGGATTTGCGATGGCGGTTTTCGGTATTATTCAATACCTCGGCGGTGACAGCAAAGCCTGGTGGGTACGCGAATCATCGCAAGCAATGCCTTTTGCTTCCTTTATTAATCGACATCATTTCGGTGCGTTGATGGAAATGACGATGGGTCTCGCGCTCGGATTGCTTTATACAAGCGCGATTGACCGCGAAAAACGCGTTTTGTACGTTTTTGCAGTTGTTGTGATGGGTGTTGCATTGGTTTTGACAAGTTCGCGTGGGGCGCTGCTGAGTTTTTTCGGATTGGTGATATTTCTAACTTTGGCTGTTTTTACAGAGCGTCGCAAAAATAATTTCGCTGATGAAGAGAGAGACACCGACAAATCATGTGTGCCCAGTCGCTTGGCGCTGCTTGGCGGCGGACTCTGTCTGGTATTGATAGTTGTTGGAGCGGTTTTGCTGCTCGGCGGCGATTCATCTCTCCTGCGAAGCATCGGAGCGACGGGTGGGACTGGCGACGTGTCGAGCGGGAGGCTGCAATTTTGGCAAACGACGCTTCTCATGATTCGTGATTTTCCGTTTCTCGGCGTGGGCTTAGACGCTTTCGGCGTGGCGTACACCCGCTATGATGCAATGAACGGTTATTTTCGGCTTGAACAAGCGCACAACGAATATCTTCAAGTTTGGGCTGAAGCCGGCATCGGCGGGCTGATTTTAGTTTTATCCTTTATCTTTTTGCTGTTTCGTGGCGGGTTGCAAGTTTTCATGACGACCCGCGACCGTTTTCGGCGCGGCGCGGCAATCGGGGCGCTGGCGGGCTGTTTCGGCGTTATCATTCACAGCTTTTTCGACTTTCCGCTGCGCACTCCGTCAAATCTGCTGACGTTTTTAATTCTCGCGGCCCTTGCCACAGTAACAATTAATCCTCCGAAAACTCACCATAAAAACAACCTTTAATTGCGCGGCTTGAAAACCTGTTTGTAGTTTGACTGCTCGACGATATTTCAAAATCTATCAAGCGAAAATGAATTTGTTTTCACCTATCGCCTCTTGAAAATTCCTATGAACGTAACTCTCTTGTTGCAAAAATGTTAATAGACAAATAAATTAAGTTTATGATGTGCCCCTTTTGTCATCGCAAACTTTCGTTTTGGCGATTTCAATGTCGAGTTTGTCGTCGGTTTGTCTGGCGCGTTCCTCAAATACTTATTGCTGGAATCGTAGTTTTATCAACACTGGCCGGATTGATCTGGCTAGTCGAATATCTGGCAACAAGAGGCTAAGATTGTCCCGGTAAAGCATTGCAGATTCGTTCCGCTGTTTTTGCTGCCCCAAAACAAAGGAATTTAGGCGGTATTAGCGCTTCCCCGCTCGCCTGAAAATCGTGTTCCAGCCGCCTCATCTCTTTGATAATCGGCGCAATTTTCATAAAATTTGGTCGCGCCCCAACAACACATAATACTTTTAATATCAGTTAATTGGTGATTGTTATAGCCTGACAATTCTCGCTTTGCTGCCGTTGCGCGTTTCTTCTTTAAGAGCGTTGCGGGTGTCAACGATGAGCTGCGACAATTGGCAAATGCGGTTATAGTCAATTGTTGAATGTTCGGTAATAATCACAGTGCAATCTGCGCTTCTGAGCTTTTCGTCAGTTAATTCAACGTTATAAAGCGGTTCGCCCGCACCCAAAGTATGTGAATGGTCAAATGTAACTTCACCGACAAACGGATCGTGATATTCGACGTTGGCGCCTTTTGCTCGCAGCAAATCAATAACAGAGAGCGCAGGGCTTTCGCGCATATCGTCAATGTCTTTTTTGTAGGCGACTCCGAGAATCAATATATTTGAGTTATTAAATGCCTTACTGTCGTCATTAAGGCTGTCTCGAACCAAGTTAACCACATGCAGCGGCATACTCGAATTGACTTCTTCGGCTAAGCTGATAAAACGTGAATCAAATCCGTGCTGTCGCGCTTTCCATGATAAGTAATGAGGGTCAAGCGGAATACAGTGGCCACCGATGCCTGGTCCCGGATAAAACGCCATAAAACCAAACGGCTTAGTGGCGGCTGCGCGGACGACTTCCCAAGTGTCAATCCCGAGCGTGTTGCAGAGTTTTGCCATTTCATTTGCCATCCCAATATTAACGGCGCGAAAAGTGTTTTCCCACAATTTGCAGGCCTCGGCAACGCGTGCGGAGGTCACGGGATGTACGGTTTCGACAATTTGCGAGTAAAGCAAAGCGGCTATTTCAGTGGAGTCCGCCGTGACGCCGCCAACAACTTTGGTAATGTTGTGCGTTAAAAACTGCGGATTGCCTGGATCAACTCGTTCTGGCGAAAACGCGAGCAGAAAGTCTTCGTCCAGTTTAAAACCCTTTTCTTCAAAGCGCGGCAACAAAACTTCGTCGGTCGTGCCGGGATAGGTGGTTGATTCGAGAATAATCAATTGCCCGCGCCGCAAATTTTCCTGAATTTTCTCTGACGCCGACAAAATGTAGGACATATCAGGATCTTTTGTTTTCCGAAGCGGAGTCGGCACGCAAATAATGATTACGTCGCATTCTTTCAAATGCGAGAAATCAGTCGTTGCTTGCAGTTTATCCAGTTTTACGCATTCAGCGACGTGATCTGAAGGGACATCGGGAATGTAAGAGCGACCCAAATTGATTTCGTCGGCTTTACGCTGATCAACCTCAAAACCAATTCCGGCAAATCCTTGACGGGCAAATTCAACAATTAGCGGCAGCCCGACATAACCTAGACCGATTACGCCGATGCGCGCCTTTTTCTGTAAAATTAAATTCTGAAATTCCTCTTTGATCATATAATTTGTTATTAAGTTAGATAATAATGGGGAGCGAAACTGCGTAAAAATATCAATATAGCTTTCCTTAAAGACTATTTGAAGCCTCTACAACTGTCAAGAAACTGTTTTACCAAAACCGTCTCATAGATAAACTCTAGTTCTTGTAAGCAGGCGAGATGTTACAATTGTCACG
>JBDTZD010000066.1:0-11799 GCA_040005335.1 Pyrinomonadaceae bacterium
CGAATTCTGGTATATGAATGTTACGGATTGGTTTAACAAACATCTCAATCCGTAAAAAGTTGGTGAGAACTAGAAAAATCCGTCAAGCAAATTATACTTGACGGATTTTTGTTGATAAATCTGTGTTCCATCCCGACCTAAAACCGTTAGCGAAAAATAACCATCAACGGAAGAATTGCCATTCCAAGAGCACCGGCAATAATGCACCACCACGCCATTTTTATGCCGACGATTTTACCATTGGACTGATTGATAATTTTTCTCGCTTTCAAGCCTGAGATAAATGAAATTAAAGAGCCAACTCCAGCCATCCAGAAAAGTGAAAATACAAATCCAAGCGATAAAATTTTGCTGACCTTAATTTGCAACTCAAGGTTAGGCGGAACTGCTGAGTTCATAGCATTTAATTGGCTGTTCAAGTCTGGGTGTAAAAGCTGAAATATTCTATCATCTTAAATTTTCCAACAGCATCATTAAACTTTCTTCCATGTGAGAGGTTAAATCTTTGACATTTATGATTCCTTCGTAAAATTTCGCTTCACCGACATGAGCAAAAGCCACAGGCTTAAAATTTTCAAGAAATTCATATCGCATGGCGATAGGCGCAGCCAAACATTTGCTGGTTTGTTGAATGATTTTCGCAGCGCCGTTATAAAATTTGAGCGGGCGAATTGAATTTGGTTGAATTTCGCCTTGCGGAAAGACCCAGACGGCGCGATTTGGTTTCTCTTTAAGCAATTCAACAGCGTAACGAATGCTCTTGACGGCTTCGCGGGGATTTTCGCGGATGACGGAAAACGCTCCAATCCGGCGAAAAAATTTGAGTCGTCGCAAATTCTTTTCTTCCATCATCGCAAAAGCGTCCAACCCGGCATTTTGGCTGATGACGAAAGCAACAAGCGGATCCCACCAGCTCGAATGATTAGCGTAAAGAACAAGCGGCAAATTTTTATCTCGCGTGCGCAAATTTTCTAAACCCGTTATTTTTAGCTCGTGAAATCGTCGCCAAAAAAGATTGCGCGTATATGCCAAAAACAAACTTTCAAACCATTGGCTTTTTTGGGCAGTAATCATGAAAATCTGCGCGGAACTCTTTTCCCAATGCCGCACGTTATTTCGTAGGAAATCGTGTCCGACTGTGCTGCCATCTCTTCGACAGTAATTTGTTTGCTGCCTTTTGAGCCAGCGAAAATAACTTCGTCAAACATTTCAACGTGCGGCAAATCGGTGACATCCAAAATCGTTAAATCCATCGAAACGCGACCGACAATTGGTACAAAATAGCCGTTGACAATAGCTTTGCCTTTATTTGAAAGGGCGCGAGGCATTCCATCGTTGTAACCGATTGGAACGGTTGCAATTAACGAATCTCTGTTGGTTTGAAAAGTACGCGAATAACCAAGGGTTTCGCCTTTGGGGACATTTTTGAGCAAAGTGATTTTTGAGCGAATGGACATCACGGGCAGTAGATTTTCTACTGTTTCCGATTTTGGGAAAATGTCTTTGCCAATTCCATAAAGCGCGCCTCCGATGCGAACTAAATTTCCCCATGTGTTTTTATGCGCTAAGGTTGCAGGCGAGTTTGCTAAATCCCGCCAAGTCGGGCGAAAACCCTTGGCTTGAAAAATATCAACAGCAGAGGTGAACTTGGTGGTTTGCTGATCGGTAAAATCGTTCGACTTTAAATCATCCGCCGCCGCAAAATGCGTCATCAGACCATCAACGCGTAGATTTTTGAATTGCCGCAATGCTTCGGCAAATTCAGGAATTGCTTCAAACCTAATTCCCAGCCTGCCCATTCCGGTATCAATCTTGACGTGAACGTCAGCGATTAAGTTTACCTCGCGGGCTGCGCGGTCAAGGCTTTCCGCCATATCGAGCCGGTAAATAATCGGCGTGATGCGATTTTGCAAACAGAATTTTTCTTGACCATGCCAAAAACCGCCAAGAGACAAAATCGGTTGTTCGATACCGCTTTCTCTCAATTCAAACGCTTCTTCAGGCAAAGCTACCCCAAACCAATCCGCACCCTCTTGCACCAGCATTTTGGCGCACGACAGTGCTCCGTGACCGTAAGCATCAGCTTTGACGACAGCCATTACTTTCACGTTTTCGCCAACAAATCGGCGCAACGCACGGTAATTCATCGCCAAATTGTTCAAATTGATTTCAGCCCAAGTTGGACGCTGCATAACTTAAAATGGAAAATGGAAAACGGAAAACTGATGATGAAAAACCTGTTTAGTAAAATTCGGTTTTCCGTTTTCCATTTTCCATTTTCCACTACTCAAACCCGTCTCCCTGCCATGCGTCTTCAAATCTGGTGAATTGTTTGAGAAAAGTCAGCTTGACGTTGCCGGTCGGACCATTACGCTGCTTAGCAATGATAATCTCGGCTTTGCCATCGTTTTCTTCGGTTGATTTGTATTGCTCTTCGCGGTAAATAAACGCCACCACGTCGGCATCTTGCTCAATGCTGCCAGATTCGCGTAAATCTGAAAGCTGCGGTTTGTGGTCGGAACGCTGTTCCGACGCCCGTGAAAGCTGCGAAAGCGCAATCAGCGGCACTTGCAGTTCTTTTGCTAAACCTTTTAGTTCGCGGGAAATCTGCGCGACTTCCTGTTGACGTGATTCAATTCGACCCGAACCCTGCATCAGCTGCATATAGTCAACGACAATCAAATCAATGCGTTTTTGTTCGGTAGCTAGTCGCCGGGCTTTCGCCCGCATTTCAAGAACCGAGATACCCGGCGTATCATAAATAAAAATTTTGGTATCGGATAACCGCCCCAGCGCGTCGCCAAGCCGTTCCCATTCGTCGCGCGTCAAAAAACCGTTGCGAAAACGATGCGCGTCAACCATTGCTTCTGAGCAAAGCATTCGCATAACAAGCTGCTCTTTTGACATTTCGAGCGAGAAAAAACCGACCACTGCGCCCGTAGAGAGAGCGGCGCGCTGCGCGATATTTAAACAGAAGGCTGTGTTGTGAACGCAAATGTCATTGGCGACAAAATTATGTGTATCGGGAATTGTTAAATCGTAAACTTGTTTCTCGCCTGTGTATTCAATCGAAGCGATTTCGTCCCAGTAAATTTCGCTCGTCGCTAGATGCTGCAATTCCAGATTATTTAAAACAGCGGCGAATTTAGACAGTCTTTCGCGCGTCGGAGCGCGTTTTCCAACATGAATATTTGTTGTGCTGGCAAATTCTGCTCGACGCGCTACAGAAGCCCAGCTTTCAATTCCTTTTGCTGAGCGGAGTTGCTTCCAAATTTCAATCGGAATTAAATCGCAGTTAGTTTGATAATTGCGATTTTCCAATGCTTCTAAAATTTTTATCAGCGCCGTTTCTTTGCCGAAAATTCCGATTTCCGCGATAAAAGTTTTGATTGAAAGGGCATCAGTAATATCTAGTTGCCAAGCATCTCGACGTTCGCCTTTGTATTTGACCGAACGTTTCTTTAGCCGCGCAATAACACCGAATCGCAAGAGCAAATGCTGAACTTGGCGGATCAGCTTTTCACTGACGGACGCAAAACCAATTTGAGATTGCCCGCTTGCCAAGACGCAAGCCCAACCATCAGTCGCAAATAACCGATTAAGAAAAATTGCTAACAGCTCGCGCTTGAGTGTAAAGACTGCTGCGGGAATAAATTTTCGATGAGAATTGCAACCGTAAATGTCTAAATTGCGGAGCCAAGCCGTTAGCGGATTAACTACACCAACGGCTTCAAACGACTTTCTGATTCGCAATGATAATGTGCGATTTTTACTGTTATTTTTAACGGTTTTAACTCCGCCAAATTCGGTCACAGCATTTTCAAAATCTGCTTGAAGTGTCGGCTTACCGACCGTAAATTCAGGAGAAGCTTTCGTTAAACAACCGTCTCCAAGCAAATACCCCAGGATTTTAACTTCGCATTCGCGCCATTCTAAGTTGCCGAAAACGTTCAGCACACGCGGGACGGCGATTTTGGCGCCGACGCTTAATTCTTCAAGTTTTTTCCAGCCCGTCAGAGTTAAATATGGATGAGTAATCGTAGTTTCGATTTGGCGCCCAAGTCTCGTCGTGACGCGAAAAACAGGTTTAATGCCATCATCAATGAAATTGCTGACTTTGGTTAAAGTAAATTTAAAGTTGTCTCGAAGCGTTAAAAGCTTCGCCGATTTCTGTTGATAAATTTCCTCGATTGTCGCAACGCTTCCATCAGCTAAAACTATTAACTCTTTACTGTTGAGGCACTTACCCATTGACGGCCTAGCTGCAACGATAATTAAATCGCTTTTTTGCATTCCGCTGGTCAGCGAGTCAAAATCGCGAAATCCGGTCGTTAATCCGGTCAGCGACGAGGCATCGCGATTTTGCGCGTATTCCTGAACTTTGACGAAAACTTCTTCGGCGACCGGGCGAATAGCGGTAAAGCTTTGTTTAGTGCGTTTATTGGCGAGGGCGAAAATCAGTTGCTCGGCGCGATCAAGCACGACTTCGGCTTCGTCTTCTTCGGCGAGAGCCTCACTGACAATCGAGTTGCAGGCTTTAATCAAATTGCGGGCTAAAGCTTTTTCGGCAACAAGTTTGGCGTAATGAAAAATATTGTTGAAATGCGGCAGACCATAAGTTAGGTTTGCCACCGCCGCAATTCCGCCGTAGGATTCAAGCTTGCCTTCCTTTTTTAATTCTTCGCCGATTAGGATCGGGTCAATTTTTGCCCCGCGCTCAAAGAGGGCAATCATCGCAATAAAAACCTGGCGGTGAAAAGGCGAGTAAAAATCCTCCGGCGCAAGCTGTTCGATAGCTTGAGTGAGAAGTGCGTTATCAAGCAAAACCGCGCCCAAAATTGCACGCTCGCTTTCCGTATTGGACGGTAGCGGACGCTCTAGGAATTGATCGCGGTTGTTAAAATCTTTCGCCACTCTTTTTCAGTTATCAGTCATCAGTTAACAGTTATCATCAAACCCTGCTCGGGTTTGAGAACTGTTGACTGTTGACTATTAACTGTTAACTGATAGAAAAAAGGCTGCAAGTCGGTCGAGGAAGATAAAAACTTTCTCGCCAAACTTGTCGCCTTTTAATTTACTACAAGCCGCAGTTTCGGGAAAGCGAGATAAACAACCGCAAATCCCGATTTTAATTAGGCTTCAGCCGAATCGTCGGTCGCCGTGGTAGCTGCGTCCATCTCCGTTTCAGCATCCGGCATTGATTCTGCTTCAGTTTGAGGGGTAGAATCGCCCTCAACTTTTTTCGCAGATTTTTTCTCGGCGCGAACTCCGCCTTCACCCAAAACTTCGATGGGCAGTTCAATTGTCACATCGCGATGCAATTTGACTTTGACCGTATAATCGCCGAGCTCTTTAATCGTATCGCTCAAACTGAGACGTCGGCGGTCAATTTCGTAGCCTTTGGCTTGAAGTGCTTCGGCAATATCCATTGTCGTGACCGAGCCGTAAAGAATGCCGTGTTCGCCTGATTTGCGCTCAAACGTGAGCGAAACGGTTTTAATTTGTTCGGCTTGAGCTTCGGCAGTAGCTCTTTCCGTTGCCGCCTTCTTAAGCAGAGCGGCGCGTTCAGTTTCAACTTGTTTGACATTGCCTTTGGTCGCGAGCGTCGCCATTTTTTGCGGAATTAAAAAATTCCGTGCATAACCGGCTTTGACTTTGACGATTTCGCCGCGCCCGCCTAAATTATCTACGTCTTCACGCAGGAGAACTGTTGTGGTTGCCATATTCTTTTAATTTCTCCTTTTCTGATTAGTCTGTGACAAACGGCAAAAACGCCACTGTTCTGGCGCGTTTAATGGCTTCGGCGAGCATTCGTTGATGAATAGCGCAGTTGCCGGAGATACGACGCGGCATGATTTTAGCGCGTTCGGGAATAAACGCCTGCAAAAATCTGATGTCTTTAAAATCAATAATGTCAACTTTGTCCCGGCATAAAGCGCAGACTTTGCGACGTATTTGCTGCCGACGAAACCCGCCGCCGCCGCCGCCCCCACCGCCGCCGCGTATCGAACGCGCATCCGGTTCAAAGGCTTCAATTTGTTCTTGATAATTTTCGGTATCGTTATCGTTAATTGCCATAACTTTATTATATGGTTAATTGTGAATTGTAAATTGTGAACGCGTTTTTTATTAATCATTCACCATTTGCCATTCACCACTAACACTTAGCTTTCGATTGCGGCTGCCTCCTCCATTTCAAATTCTGGTTGCTGTTGCTGTTGCTGTTGACGTCTGGCGGGCGCTGAATTACGTTTGCGTTCAGCGCGGCGCGTGCGTTTTGCTTTAAACTTGGCGGCGCGGCGACGATCAAGGTCAACGCGGACGGTCAAATAGCGGACGACCAAATCGCTGACTCGCATTCGGCGTTCGAGTTCGGCGATTTCTGAACCGCTTCCATCAATTTCAAACAACCAATAATGCGCTTCGGTTTTATGATCAATTTCATAAGCCAGCCGTCGGCGTCCCATGTCTTCGGATTTGACAATTGCACCGCCTTGTTTCTCAATCGTTTGAACCAGAGTGTTAATCAGATTCGTCGTATCATCTTCGGTAGTTTTTGGGTCAATGATAACAACCACTTCGTACGTTCTTTTTTCTGCCATTTTCTGCTCCTCACGGATATTAGCCTCATTATTTTTCAAACGAAGCGAAGAGTGCTGAATAATGGAAAACTGAAAACTGAAAATGTAAAATCGCAAAGCATTTGTTTTGCTTTAGTTTTCCATTTTCCGTTTTCCATTTTCCGCTTATCAATTAAATTCTGCCATTGCTTTTTCTACTCCGTCACGGATGACGGCGCGGACAGCAGCGGTACTTTGTTCTAAAATATCTTCAAGCTCTTTTTGTTCGGCTTTGGAAAATTTTTCCAAGACAAAACTTTTTGCTTCGCCGACGGGATGAGATGACCCGATGCCAATTCTTAGGCGAATAAATTCTTCGGTTTTAACGCACGAAATAATTGATTTCAGACCGTTATGACCGCCCGCCGAACCTTGTTTACGAATGCGAATTTTGCCAAACGGCAAAGCTAAATCGTCGCTGATAACAATCATTTGCGCCGGTGACGGCGAGTCATCTTTTTTTAAAAGACAAGCAACCGATTCACCACTCAAATTCATGTATGTTTGCGGTTTAACAAGTTCGACCCGTTCGCCTTCGATTTCTGCTCGCCCGATTAATGCCCGGCAATTAAGGCGTTTGACAAGCGCGTTGGCTTGTTCCGCCAATCTTTCAATCAGCATAAAGCCGACGTTGTGCCGGGTCTGCGCATACTCCGCGCCGGGATTTCCCAATCCAATTATCAAACGCGGAGAACTCACTATTCTGCCGCTTCTTCACCGATAACAACAGGAGCGGCGGCATCAACATCCGGAACAACTTCCTCCTCTTCCGGTCGGGCGAATTTGACCGTCGCGACGACAGCCTTCGGATCGGTAACAAATTCAATATCCTCGTCCGTTTTAATATCGCTGATATGCAAAGCTTCGTTGATATGGAGAGTAGAAACATCTGCCGTAATTGATTCGGGAATCTGACTCGGACGACAGCGAATGTCAACCGTATGCAAAACCTGGTCGAGCACGCCGCCATCTTCCGTGACGCCGACAGGCTCGCCCGTTAATTCGAGCGAGACGGTCACGTTTATTTTTTGCCCCCTGACAAGTCGCTTTAGATCCGCGTGAGTCAACCGCCCCTTAAGCGGATCAATCTGCCGGTCGTGGAACATTACTTCAGATTCCGCGCCGCCAACGGCAATTTTGAAAACACTGTTAATGCCGCTGTGCGAGCGAATAATAGCCGCTAAATCGCTTAACTTTGCCGTTGCCGAGATTGCCTCGCCTTCGCCGCCATAAATCGTGATGGGAACTAATCCGGCTGCCCGCATTCGCCGCGAATCATTTTTGCCGCGCCCCATTCGGGCTTCAGCTTGAACCGTAACTTGCTCGTTATTTTCTGCCATGATTATTTTGGTCACTGGTATGGACAAAAGACACAATCGCTTTGAAACTCAAAACATTGTCCTTTCGGTGACTTCTCCTTAAACAAAAAGTGAAGAAACACTGGTTTCTTCGTGAATTGATTTGATCGCTCGCGCTAAAATTCGAGCAACGCTTAAAACCTTAATTTTAGCGATTTCCGCCGCTTCCGGCGAAAGCGGAATCGTATTAGTGACGACGATTTGCTCTAGCTCCGACTTTATCAGCTTTTCCACCGCCTGACCCGACAAAACCGGATGTGTAAAACACGCATGAATTCGTTCCGCACCTGATTTTCTTAACGCCTCGACGACTTTGCAAATCGAACCGCCGGTATCGCACATATCATCAACGATCAAACAATTTTTCCCGCTGACATCGCCAACCACATTCATTACTTCGGCGACGTTGGCTTTCTCGCGGCGTTTATCGCAAAGCGCGAGTCCCGCGTCAAGTCGTTTAGCATAAGCGCGTGCGCGTTCCGCTCCGCCCGTATCGGGCGAAACGACAACCAGATTCGGCAGCGGGTTGTCTTGGTAATGCGCAATAAATTCCGGCGCAGCGTACAAATGGTCAACCGGAATGTCAAAAAAACCTTGAATCTGCGGGGCGTGTAAATCCATTGCCAGAACGCGCTGAACGCCCGACGCCTCAATCAAATTTGCCACTAACTTTGACGCAATCGGCACGCGCGGACGATCTTTTTTATCCGAACGTCCATAACCGAAGTAGGGAATCACCGCCGTAATACGTTCCGCTGAAGCGCGGCGAAAAGCGTCAACCATGATCAGCAATTCCATCAAATGCGCGTCAGACGGCGGACAAGTTGGTTGAATGATAAAAACGTCAGCCCCGCGCACATTCTCTTCAATAAAAAAATTAAACTCGCCGTCCGAAAAACGTTTGTTTGAAGAACGTCCGAGGTCACAGCTTAAATAATGGCAAATTTCTTCGGCAAGCCTGAGGTTGGCGTTTCCGGTAAAGACTTTGATGCTGCCGGTAATGCTCATATTAAAAAAGGTTTGCTCCGCAAATAAATAAAGAGCGACAAGCAATTTTCTTCACTTGTCGCCTAGCGTTTCCAGTTTCTGGCTGCAAAAGATGGCTGGGGCGAGAGGATTCGAACCTATGAATGCCGGATCCAAAGACCGGTGCCTTACCACTTGGCTACGCCCCAAGAAAATTTCTACCTAAAAAAACTCCGCTCGATGTCGTTACAAATTTTTCGGCAAATTCCAACACGGTGACAATGCTTGTTTGTACTCGTTCTGCGACACAGTTTCGCAAGAGAAAATGCGCCAATCAGCTTCGGTGTCGCGCAAACTGCAACAAGCTTTTTCCCGTATCCTTTCGTTGTCAAAAATCCCAAACACGCTCGCGCCGCTGCCGGACATTAGCGCGTGGCTCGCACCGAATTCGAGCAGTTTATTTCTGACCCGCTCGATCTCAGGTTTGAGAGAAAAAATCGTGTTTTCAAAATCGTTTTTGAGGTTCGCCCTGTTGCTGTTGGAGTCAATCCGTGCCGAACGACAAATAGTTAAGATACTCAATGAATCTACCTCTGTCAAGCTGGGCGCATTGAGAGATCGGTATGCTTCGGCAGTTGAAACCATCTCATTTGGAGTGACGATGACGAGTAATTTCTTCGGTGAATTTGGCAAAATTTCGATTTCGGTTCCCGCCCCCGTAGCAAAAGCAGTTCCGCCATAAAGAAAAAAAGGCACGTCCGCTCCGAGCGTTTCGGCTATTTCAATCAAACTTTGCCCCGATGTTTTAATTTTCCAGAAATGTGTCAAGGCAATTAAAGTGACAGCCGCATCTGCCGAACCGCCGCCGAGTCCGCCCGGCGAAGGAATTCGTTTTTCAAGATGAATTTTGGCGCCTTGTTGCGTTGAAAATCGTTCGCGCAATAAATTTGCAGCGCGAACGACTAGATTGGTTTGGTCAGTTGGAACGCTGCTATTTGCCGCACCGCACGAGAGCGAAATTTCATCGGCTTGCTCAAACGTCAGGTAATCGCACAGCGAAACGGTGTTCAATGTCGTGCAGATTTCGTGGTAACCGTCCGGGCGTTTGCCCAGCACGCGTAAACTTAAATTGATTTTGGCAAAAGCCGGAAGAGTAAACAGTGAACAGTGAACAGTGAACAGTGAACAGTGATTAATAAAAGAAAATTTTTAACTCAACTAATTACTAATAGTTAATCTTTATTCACTATTTACCTGTTTTCTTTCCCTTGATTGGAGCCTCCGGCTTTTTATTATCTACAATTTGAAAAGAATTGAAAAACTTATCGGATTCAACCTGGTAAACTTTGAGGAGCGCAGCCGGCAGATTGTTTAACTGCGGCCTCGTCAGCTGAGCAAAATAAGCGCGTTGTTTGACTAGGTACATTTGGGCTCTGAAGTTTTGAGCGCCATTTTCAAAAATGAATTCGCGTCCGGGAATTTTGCCTAACATCAGCTTTTTTTCGCTGATCATAATGGCAGACGGGATTTTACTTTTTATTTCACCACCTGCTGTATCGAACGCTGCTTCTAATGCCTTCGAATCTTTGAGCGGAATGTCAAAATCAACATAACTGACTGTATAAACGGACGATTTTGATTGTGAAGAGAAAAAGTGCATATCTAAAGTCGAGTCTTTAGTTTCGAAAGGGATGACGTTTCCAACCGGTTGGGTTGGTAAACTAACGCGAAAGTAGCCGCCTGCTGGTTCAAACATTCGCCACAACTGCAGTTCGCGGTCAGCGGCGGGAATTCCGGTTTGAGCCGTTGCTAAATTTGGCAATACTAACAAAACGATTAAAGCGAAAAAGATCGGCGTTAAAACGCGGCGCACGAATTTAGTCAAAGTAAAATTGTTCATGTTTAATTTCTAAAAACTTGGGTGATATAAAACTTGCCTTCAGGTGTTTCGGCGATTCCGATGCCGCTTCGCAACCAATTTTTGCCAAGCAAATTTTGCTTGTGAGACGGCGATTTGATCCAGCATTGAACGGCGAACTCGACGTTGTTTTTAAATCCTTGATTAAAAGCAATGTTTTCGCCGATAGAATTCCAATCCGTGACGCCGATCTCGTGAGCACGCTCATCAACCGTTTTGCCGTCACGCCCCACATGACTGAAAAAATTCAGCTGTGCCATGTTTTCCGAATGCTGACGAGCCAGATAAAGCATTTCTAAATCCAGTTTAAGCGGCTCTAATTTCTGCAAACGACGTTGTTCATTGACGAATGCAAAAGCTTGTTCTTCGAGCGCCGTCGGTTTGAGAGATGGGAAACGCCCCTTCAGCGTATCTGACGCCCCTGCCGTCTCAACTCGACTTATGACTGCCTGAGCAGCAGTAAACCTTTGATTATTGGCAATTCGCGCGCGCGTCGGCGAGCGACGGGCAGATAAACCTTCTATTTGAGATGAGGGCTCCGTATTTGTCCATTCAGCCACCAAAATTGCTTTCGGTTTAGCAGCCGAATTGCCAGTTGTTTGTGCTATTGCCGCTTTAGAGGTGAAGATTAATGCGGCTGCAAGAACGACTACACAGAAAAATTGTCGTTTTACGACAATCGAAAACTTGCTTTTCATACCTTACTTTGGTAACCAGACAATCTCAATGGGGGGTGGGAATTGAGATTCACGGCTTTGCGTTCATTGCCTCGCGGCAGGATTGCTATTGTCGTTAAGGAATTGGTTTAATTAAAATTTTGAAAAGACCTGACCTAGCGAGCTAAATTCTGCTCTGTTCAACATCTTTTGTCAAGAAAAATGTTGTTGCTTGAAAAAAGCAGCTTTTATCGTCAAGTTATTATTGCCTTTTGATCTTT
>JBDTZD010000245.1:0-3486 GCA_040005335.1 Pyrinomonadaceae bacterium
AATAACGGAAAACTGAAAATAGAAAACCGAATGCGGGGGAACTTTTATTTACTAATCCATCTCTTCATTTTCCATTTTCAGTTTTCCATTCTTTTGTAGTCGTATTCGCCGTCGTCAATAAAGCTCGCCATTGCCATTTTAACACTGGAAACTTTACCGTTTTCGCCCACAACGAAGGTTAGAAAAGTTTTTTCCGCCACCGGATCACGCCAGACGACTCGAAACGTATTAAACTGCCAAGGTTCTAAATCTCCAACAAACGTTGGCGAATGACTAAGACGCACCACCAATTTACCGTTTTCTTCGGTGAAAGATATTTTGCCGTAAAGGTCGTTTTGGTATGTTCCAGCATAAGCTGATAAAGGCAGCGGTTGTTTTGCCTTCATATTTCGCTCAGTTTCTTTTTTGCGAATTGCTTCAACTTCCGACTTTTCCGCGTTCTGAACTTGTTTTAGATAATAGGCGTTCCAATTGGTCGGCTCTAAACCAAGAAACGCGTCGAAAACTCGATTAATAAAAACGAGATTTGCATCGCGGTTGTGAATGTTTGAAAGAACAACCACGCCCAGCTTTTTCTCCGGCAAGAATGCGGTTTGCGTCAACTGTCCATCAGTCCAGCCGCCGTGCGTGACCATTTTGTAACCCGCATATTCGCGCAGATTCCAGCCGAAACCATAGGCGCGAAAGTTTGATTTTAATTTAGGCTGATCGGCGGGATTAGAAAAGGGAATCAACATTTGCGGCGAGTGCATTTCGCGCATCTGTTTTTCAGAAATGAGCTGTTTGCCTATGAATTTACCTTCGTTAATTTGCAAACGCAGCCATTTCGCCATGTCCAAAACGTTTGAGTTGATTCCGGCGGCAGGCGCACCCGCGTCTAGATTCCGCCACGCTATCGGAATCACTTTTCCGGATTCAATATCTCGGAAATGCGGAGTTGTTTTGTTGGTTGTTTTGATTTCGGTGATGCTTGTGGTTGTTTCGTTCATCCCAAGCGGCGCAAAAATTCGCTCTCTGACAAATTGCTCCCAAGTCTTGCCCGAAACCTGTTCGACAATTTTTCCCGCCGTAATAAAGGGAATGTTTTGATACGCGTAACGCGAGCGGAAACTTGATTGAGGTTTGACAAAGCGAACCCGGCGAATAATTTCGTCCCGGCTGTAATCGCCGCCCCACCAGAGAATATCGCCGCCGTAAGCGGGCAATCCGCTCCGGTGCGTCAGCAAATCCCGAATAGTAATCTCGCGCGTCACATACGGATCTGAAAGCTCAAATTCCGGCAGATATTTGGTAACTTTGTCGTCCCAACTAAGTTTGCCCTCGTCAACCAGCATCGCCAGAGCCGCCGCAGTAAAAGCTTTGGAATTTGAAGCGACGCCAAAAATCGTGTGTTCATCAATTTTGTCAGGCTTGCCTAATTCTTTAACGCCGTAGCCTTTGGCGAAAACGATTTTGTCGTCTATGACGACCGCGATTGCCACGCCAGGAATTTCCCAATCTTTGAGGGTTTTTTCAGCGTATGCGTCGAAATCCCGCAATGGCGCGGGTTGCGCCTGGATATAAACAAAAACAAAGAGCGTTAGCAAGCAAGCAAAAGCGAGTTGCGCAAAAAAGTTTTTCATCGTGTTTGGGCTTCTGAAAAAAGCTTCATGCCGAGCTTATCAAGCAGGTTCTTGTCATTATCGGTTTCCGGGTTTGGCGTGGTGAGTAATTTGTCGCCCATAAAAATTGAGTTGGCACCCGCCAGAAAACATAGGGTTTGCGCTTCTTCAGACATTTGCAGCCGTCCAGCGCTCAAACGAACAAACGACGCCGGCATTAAAACGCGGGCTGTCGCAATCGTTCTGACAAATTCGAAAATATCGAGATTTTCTTCGGATTCGAGCGGTGTGCCTTCGACGCGGACAAGCATATTAATCGGAACGCTTTCGGGATGCGGCATTTGATTTGCCAATTGCTGAAGTAATCCAAAACGGTCTCGACGCTCTTCGCCCATTCCGACGATTCCGCCGCAGCAAACCGTGATTCCGGCATTTCGGACGTTTGCTAGTGTTTCAAGGCGGTCAGCGTAGGTTCGAGTCGAAATGATGTCGCCATAAAATTCGGGCGACGTGTCGAGATTATGATTGTAAGCGGTCAAACCGGCGGTTGCTAATCTGTCAGCTTGCTCCCGGTTGAGCATTCCAAGCGTGCAGCAGGCTTCTAAATCGAGTGCGCGAACGCCCCTGACCATTTCCAAAACGCGGTCGAATTGTTCGCCGTCAGGAATGCTGCGCCAAGCCGCGCCCATGCAAAAGCGGGTTGCGCCGGATTCTTTGGCGTTGCGAGCCGCCTCTAAAGTTTCATCAACGCTCAATAATTGCTCGCGCTGCAAACCGGTTTTGTAATGCGCCGATTGTGGGCAATATCCGCAATCTTCAGGACAGCCGCCGGTTTTGATGCTTAAAAGCTGACAGCCCTGAACCATGTCATTTCGGTGAAACTCGCGATGAAGTGTTTGCGCCTGAAAAAATAATTCCGGCAGCGGCAAAGTATAGATGCGCTCGATTTCTCCGAGCGCCCAATCATGTCGAAGTTGTATTTCAGTCATAAAATTTATAGATGAATGCGAAGCGTGGTCCCGAAAACGTTTAAATCGCCAGGGCGACTCTGACCGTCCTGCTGACGCAAATAATAAGCGTCTAATGTCAGATTCTTGTTGAATTTTCTGCCGGCTCCGGCAATCAGCCGGAGCCTCGAAAAAGCCTCAAACTGGCTGTCATAAAAAACTTCAGCCGAAGCGAATGGCTTAATCTTAAAACCTTTGATGCTAGTTTCACGTTCGATTTGAAGGCGATTCCGGTAGTTAAATTTATCGCTTCGTGAATTACGCGCTTGGTATTCAAACTGATTGCGGTCGCTTAAGTCAATTTTGCCAAATGTGTGTCTTAATATGAAATTGCCGATAAGACGATTTTCATAATTCTTGCGACCTGGAACAAATTCAGTTTTGCGGTACAAATATCCGGTGCTAACTGCAAAGTATTTGTTAACTTTATAGGAAAACCCAAAGCCCGCGCGTTGATCAACAAAGCGTTCGGCGTCAAACCCAAAGCGTAGCCCACCGTTGAAAGTTAAATTCACCTGCTCGGTCAACAGTATCGTCAGAATTGTTTCATGCCAAATTTGATTATCATCCTGATCAGGTTGCTGCGCCGCCGCTTGAATTGTTAACAGAAACAAAAACAAAAGTGCCCAGATAAAGAATTTCAATTGTTTCCTCCCAAATTTATTCAGTTAATGGAAGAATAAAATTAACTACTCCGTTACCCCGATTATAACTGCAAAATCGCCGTCCATTTGTTCTAATTTCTCTTCGGGCAAATACATTCTGGAAACGAAACCATCAAGATACAAAGCCTCTCGGCAATTAAGGTTTTTAAAATACTGTGCAAATTCGTAAAAACTCGTTTCTTGTCGAGACATTGCAAAAACAACTTTATTATC
>JBDTZD010000195.1:0-11731 GCA_040005335.1 Pyrinomonadaceae bacterium
GTAAAAACCATCATTATCGGTTTGCAACGTCCGGTTAAAACCGACGTCTATGCCGGTAACAGTGATTTGCACGTTAGGAACAACAGCACCGGCTTGGTCTTTGACTGTTCCTTGAATTTCCCCGGTTGTTTCTTGTCCAAATGCAACCGCTGAAAAGCAGAGCGTAAGAGACAATAGCAACGAGATAAATTTAAAATTTTTACTCATTTTTTACTCCTAATAAAAAGAAATTTGCTGGTTAGGTTTGTGGACTGTTCGGTTTAACTAAAACATATTTTCCAAAAGCCCTTCAGTTCTGAATAAGGCAAATAGATTGCCAAAGCTTAGGAATATTTTAAACCAATAGTAACTCTTTGATAATATTACGTTTATTAAACTTGCTTCCAATTTGAGTATAGTAAAAAACCACCATCAATTTTCAATAAAATGAATTTTTACTGAAAACTTGAACTTTTCAAACTATAAACTTTCTTGCAGATTTGGCATTTTTGATTCAAAATCAGTTGATAAAAATAGAGAGTAAAGTTTAATAAATTTTGGCTGAAAGAATTTACCGGGACCCGGTTCACAATATTATTCGGCTTGACGCGAATACTGAAGCCGGAAATTTGCTTGTCCGATTGGTTGACACGGCGGAGTTTCAGCGACTTCGACGTGTGCGACAGCTCGGGCTGGCTGCATTTGCGTATCAAGGAGCGGAACATTCAAGGTTCTCGCATTCTCTAGGCGTTTTGCATCTGGTAACGCGGATTCTCGAAAAATTTAGCCGCAAATATCAAATATCGGATTTCGATTCTGTGACAATTCGCGCTGCCGCTCTGCTTCACGATATTGGACACGGAGCGTTTTCACACGTCATGGAAAGCGTTTTGGGGTTTCATCATGAAGAACTTACCGTCCAAGCTATTTTGAGTGCGGAAACCGAAGTCGGACAAGTTTTGCGTTCGTATGATTTTAAATTGCCCGAGAGAATTGCCGCAGTAATTCGGGGCGAATTTAAACCCGTAGCCTTAGCGCAGCTGGTTTCTTCGCAGCTTGACGCCGACCGAATGGATTATTTATTGCGCGACTCTTTGATGACCGGCGCTAAGTACGGAATTTTTGATCTCGAATGGATTATCAAAACGCTGGAAATTGACGCTGAACAAGACCGGATTTATGTTTCTGCTCACGGATTGTTTGCTGTCGAAGATTATCTTCAGGCTCGTTATTATATGTTTCGGCAAGTTTATTTCCACCGCACTCTGCGTTCGGCAGAAGTTGTTTTGCGCGCTCTTCTCGGTCGTGCACTCGAGCTTTTTGAAAGAGACGAGAATGTTTGGGTCGCGCCCGGCACTGCGTTTGAGAAAATTCTGCGCCGCCTGCCGTTGAATTTACGAGAACATCTTGAACTGGATGATACAGACATTATGTTTCACATTAAACAATGGCAGCGGAGCGCGGATACAATTCTCGCCGATTTATCCGCGCGCTTTAACAACCGCCGACTTTTCAAAGCATTAGAATTAGATATGCCGGAGGATGAACGCGCGGAATTTCTTGCCGAAGGCAGAAAGATAGTCGAACGCGCCGGACTCCCCGCGCAATATTATTTTGTCGAAGACCGCGCTGGAGACGTGTTGTATTGTCCTTCAAATTCGCCGTCAGCCAAACCAAACAGCGCGATTTACGTCGAAGACGGCTTTTCACGTCCCGCAATTCGAGAGATTAGCGAAGTCAGCACGGCCGTCCTCAGCCTTATGCCAGGTTTTATGGCGCACCGCGTTTGTTTTCCGTATGAGCTTCTTAATGAGATCAATAAAATTTATGGCAAATGATAAATAACTAAAGGGAATTCACGCACTAATCCGACATTGATCTAACAGGAGGTTAACTTTTGGTTTGTTAGATGACTTGGCTTTTAAGGGTTTAATCGGGCATCATAGAAATCAAAGAGATTTTATTAAATCCAAAGTTTTGATGGAAGAAATTAAGCAATTCGCTCGTTATTTTCGCCCGTACAAAGTTCAAGTTTTTGTCGGCATTTTTTTTATTTTGGCTTCGACCGTCTTTAGTTTGCTGACGCCTTATTTTGTCGGGCAAGCGGTTGATGTTTTGAGCGATACAAATAATTTAACTTGGCAAAAGGTTTTGTTCTTTCCGCTTGCCATCCTCACGGCAAACATAATTAGCGGAGTGATGTTGTTTTGGCAGCGGAGGTTAATCATCAATATGTCGCGCGACATCGAATTTGATATGCGGCGCGAGCTTTATGAGCACCTGGTTGACCAACCGCTTGAATTTTTTCAAAACAACCGCGTCGGCGATTTAATGGCACGGGCGACAAATGATTTATCAGCCGTCCGGCAAATTGTTGGACCAATGATTTTGTACACTTGCCAAGCAGTTTTCGTAGTTTTACTTTCGCTCCCATTATTGCTGCGCGTCAGCCCTTTTTTGACCGCCCTACTGCTGATTCCGATGCCGCTGGTTTCTCTAACGGTCAAATACTTTGGACAGCAAATTCACGTTCGGTTTGAAAAAATCCAAGACTTTTTTTCGCAAATCTCGGCCAGAGCGCAGGAGAACCTGACTGGCGTCAGAGTCGTCAGAGCTTATGCACAGGAGTCTGCTGAAATTGCCAAATTTCAAGAGTTAAATCTTGAATATGCTAACCGAAATTTAGCTCTTGTAAAATTCGGTGCGGCGATGCGTCCGCTGTTGCAGTTTTTTGTCGGCATCGGTTTCGTGATTATTCTTGGAGTCGGCGTTCCGATGGCAGTGCGCGGGGAGATTTCGGCAGGCGACTTTACAGCCTTTAATTTGTATTTGCAGCGGATGATTTTTCCGCTGATCGCGCTTGGTTATGTGGTTAATTTATGGCAGCGCGGCACGGCTTCGTTCAAACGAATCAATGAACTTTACGCAGTCAAACCAACGATTTTTGACCAGCCCGATGTTAAGGAACAGCCCACAATCAAAGGTAAAATAGAATTTCGCAATCTAAACTTCGCATACGGCGATGTTCCAATTTTGCGCAGCATAAGTCTTAAAATTGAAGCCGGAAAAACGATGGCTTTTGTCGGGCGCACGGGGAGCGGCAAATCAACGCTCATGAGTTTAATTCCGCGCCTTTTGGATGCGCCTGAAAATACAGTTTTTATTGACGGTATGTCGGTCAGAAAATATCCGCTTGAACAATTGCGCCGCGCAGTGGGCTTTGTGCCGCAGGAAACGTTTTTGTTTTCCGACACGCTCGCCGAAAATATCGCTTTTGGCGTCGATAAAGTGAATCAACGGGAAGTTGAACAAGCAGCTGCGGTTGCCGGACTTGCCGAAGATGTCGCGGGTTTCCCGGACGGTTACGAGCAGCTTGTTGGCGAGCGCGGAATCACTTTGAGCGGCGGGCAAAAACAGCGCACGGCGATCGCGCGGGCAGTTATTAAAAATCCGCGCATTCTAATTTTGGACGATTCGCTTTCGGCGGTTGATACTTTAACCGAAGAAAAAGTCTTGGGTAATTTGCGCGAGGTGCGGCACGGGAGAACTACATTAATTGTTTCGCACCGTATTTCAACTGTCCGTGATGCTGATTCGATTTGCGTTTTGGGAAACGGCGAGATCGTTGAGCAGGGAACGCATGATGAATTGCTAAAAATTGGCGGTGAATACGCTGACCTGTATCAGCGTCAACTGCTCGAAGAAGAACTCGCGGCAACCGCCTGAAGATAGGAGAAGATAAAATGGAGCCGATTTATACCAATCCCAAAGTACCGACCGTTGAACAACTTTATCGCACAAACACCGTTATCTGGGCGGCAACCTTGATGTCACAATTAATGTTTATCGTATTGCTTTATTTTGCCAAATCGGAATTGTTCAGACTAGATTCGGTAGCGAATCCTACAATTGCAATTAATCCGGTTATCTATATTTTGGCGTTTCTCGGTCTGACGACTTTTGCACTGTCGTTTGTTTTGAAAACTAGGTTTTTGAAGCTGGCAAGCGAAAATCGAGCCGTCGGACTGGTGCAAACCGGGCAGGTTGTGGCTTACGCGCTCTGCGAAGCGACTTCATTGTTCGGGCTGGTGGCTGCATTCGCGTTTAATTTTCCACTGTTTTTCCTCTGGTTTATCGTCGGCATTGTTGGTGTTTTGCTACATTTTCCGCGTCGAGATGCATTTCAAGCGGCAGCTTTTACCGGAATAAATTAATAATGGATAAATATATCCGTGCGGTTTGTTTGCCAATTGATGGTTGGAACGAACTACTTGGAAAAATGAGCTTTTCCGAAAACGTGTTTTTGCTAAAATGATATAGCGAAAGGAACATGAATTTATGAATTTAAGAGAGGAAATTGTCGCAGACATTCAAACGTTGCCGGAAACAGTTTTACCGAAACTTCGAGAAACAATTATAAAATTGCGTGAAGATGAAGAAAAACCGGGTCTATTGCGGCGGCTTCAAAAAATCAAAATTACCGACGCCCCATCGGATTTTTCGCGTAATATTGACCTTTATTTGAGCGGAGAAAAGAGCATTGACTAAAACCTTCGTTGATACTTCTTACATTGTCGGATTGGTCAACGAACGTGATGAAAATCACGAAAAAGCAAATAATTTAGTTGAGCAATACGACAAAAAGCCTTTGCTCGTTACGGATGCGGTCTTACTCGAAATAGGTAACAGCTTAGCCAAAAAATACAAGCAAGAGGCAATCCAAATTTTTGAAGAATTTTTTGCGTCGCCTGAAGTTGAAATTGTGCGGCTCGACGAAGCGCTTTTTAATAAAGCATTTGAGCTTTATAAATCGTATGCAGATAAAACCTGGGGATTGGTTGATTGCATCTCGTTTGTTGTGATGCGCGAACAAAACATAACTGACGCACTGACGAGCGACAAGCATTTTGTACAAGCGGGTTTTCGTGCGTTAATGCTTAATTTGGAAAATTAAAAAGGAACTGAAGAAAATGACGTTGAGAGAGCAATTGGTCGAAAAAGTAAAAAACATGCCGGAGCAAAGCTTGGAGGAACTGCTAAAGGTTGTTGAAGATTTGGAGCAAAGAAAATCAAAACCAAGCGCGATGGAACAACTGCGACAAATAAAGATTTCGGCGGCCACGGATTTTTCAACCACCGTCGAAATTTATCCAACCGTGAAACGTAATGAACAATAAACTTTTTGTTGATACGTCGTTTGTGATCGGCTTAGTTAACGACAAAGATCAATATCATGAAAAAGCTTTGACATTTTCTTACGAATTTAACAACGCGTCTTTGGTCACTACTGATGCAGTTTTGTTTGAAATCGGTAATTCCCTGGCGAAAGATTTTAAACAGGAGGCTACCAAAATTATTAAAGTCCTGCGTGAATCGGAGAATGTTGATGTGATAACAGTAGAGCGAGATTTGTTTGATAAGGCATTTGAACTCTATCAAAAATATAATGATAAGGATTGGGGATTGGTTGATTGCATCTCGTTTGTTGTGATGCGCGAACAAAACATAACTGACGCACTGACGAGCGACAAGCATTTTGTACAAGCGGGTTTTCGTGCCCTGATGCTCGATTTAGAAAATTGAATGGCGACCGTGATAGAAAAACATAACGAAGAAGAAGCGGTAACTAAGATTTATGATTGGGCCGTGACGCGCCGTCTGCTGCGCTATCTTAAACCTTATATGAGGCTGGTTATTCCTGCTCTCATATTAACGGTTCTGCTTAATTTTGTCGGAAATTTGCAGCCTTTGTTTACACGATACGCGGTTGATAATTACATTGTGCCTCACCGAACCGAAAGTATATGGCTTTTTGTCACGGCATTTTTCGGCATTTATTTACTGTTATTTATCTTTTCATATACGCAGGAAATTTTGCTCAACCGCGTCGGTCAGCGCGTCATGTACGATTTACGCACCGAAATTTATACCAAACTGCAACGTCAGGAAGTCGCTTATTTTGACAAATATCCGGTTGGACGCGTGATTACGCGAATCACTTCGGACGTTGACTCGCTCAACGAGCTTTTCACTTCGGGAGTAATTGATGTTTTAGGTGATTTAGTCAGTATTTTCGTCATCATCGCCTTCATGTTTATTATGGATTGGCGGCTAGCTTTTGTTTCATTAATTACGGTGCCGCTGTTGTTCTTCGCAACTAATTGGTTTCGCCTGAACGCCCGCAAAGGTTTTGACGCCGTTCGCACTCGACTTGCCAAACTAAACGCTTTTTTGCAGGAACATATTTCCGGTGCCAACACCGTTCAGCTATTTAACGCCGAAAGCAAAACGCTCAAACGATTTGATGAAATTAATGAAGAATATCGTCTCGCTAATATCGAAACTGTTTATTATTACTCGATTTTTTATCCGCTCGTAGATTTTATCGGCGCAATTGGAATCGCCGTAACTCTCTGGTATTTTGGCCGGAGTACTCTGACTGCAGTTTCAGCTAGTGGGGACGCGTTATCCATTGGAGTTTTGGTTGCATTCGTTCAATATTCGCAAAAACTTTTTCAGCCGATCAGAGATTTGTCCGATAAATTTAATGTTTTGCAGGCGGCAATTGTCGCTTCGCATCGGATTTTCCAGCTTCTCGACCGCCCCGTTTTAATCGAAACGCCAGCTAATCCTAAAAGGTCTGGTCGCGCACTGGGCAGAATCGAATTTCAAAACGTTTGGTTTGCTTACAAAAACGAAGATTGGGTTTTACGAGACGTTTCTTTTACGGTTGAACCGGGTCAAGCCATCGCGCTCGTTGGTCATACGGGGTCAGGTAAAACAACGATTACAAATTTGTTGATGCGTTTTTATGATGTCCAGCAGGGCAGAATTCTGCTCGACGGCGTTGATGTCAAAGAGTGGGATTTACCGGCTTTAAGAGAAAATTTCGCGGTCGTTTTGCAAGATGTTTTTCTCTTTTCAGGTTCGATTGAAAGCAATATCCGGCTCGGCAACGAAAAAATCACCGACGAAAAAGTTGAATGGGCGGCAGAAGAAGTGCACGCCTCGGAATTTATCAAAAAGCTGCCGGAAGGGTACAAAGCAGAGCTGAGAGAGCGCGGCGCGGGTCTTTCGGTCGGACAAAAACAGCTCATTTCGTTTGCCAGAGCGCTGGCGTTTGATCCGGCAATTTTAGTTTTGGACGAAGCCACAAGTTCGATTGACACCGAAACCGAACAGCTTATTCAAACGGCGGTTGACCGCGTAATGATGGCAAGAACTTCGATTGTCGTCGCCCACCGGCTTTCTACAATCCAACGCGCCGACCGCATCATCGTTCTGCATCACGGCGAATTGCGTGAAGCCGGAACGCATCAGGAATTGCTCAACCTAAAAGGTTTGTACTGGCGCCTCTTTCAACTGCAATACGCTAACTCGCCGGAACGTCAAATCTCCGCAAATGGTAACGGCAAATTAGAGGCTAATCTTGCTTTGGGAGATTAACTAAAGCTGTTAGAATTCCCTGTAAATTCGATAATGAACTTACCTTAAATAATTAGGATAAACTTAACTGGCTTGTCTTTCGGACAAAATAAACTGCCAGCAAAACAGCGCTGAACATAATTCCGGCAGCCGTCCAGAAGGTGCGATAAAGCGAAGCATCGTCGAGTTTAAGGGCACTTGCGGCAGTCGCACTGTACAACAGCAATCCGGCCAGCGCGGGACCGCCCGCTCGCGCCAGACTCGCCGATGATTGCAGCACGCCAAGCGAAGTCCCTTGACTATCGGGCGGCGAAAACTTTGAGCCTAGACTCGTTAAACTTGGGGTTGCCAAAGAGTTGCCAATTGCAAAAGCCGCGATTCCGATTAGTAAACCCGTTAGCCCTCCGACGGTCGGCGAAACAATAGGGACGAACACAAACGCCACGCCCATAATCAACGCGCCCGCCAAAACCAGCCGCGATTCACCAAAACGTTTCGCTAGTCTTCCAAATAAAACTCCCTGGAACACCGCTCCTAAAATCCCGATGTACATAAACAAAAAGCCGTTTTGCACTGCGTCGTATCCAAAACGGTACATCGTGTACAAAATAAAAGCTGTTGTCATCATTGAAAACGCCGTCACGACGAGAAAATAAAGCACGATGACAATTGCGAGGTTCCGATTGGCAAAACCTTCTTTGAAGAGGGAGAAACGACTTCTAATCGGTTTGGGTGCGGCGGTTTTATCAAATTTAACGGTTTCCGGCAGGACAAAATAAAGCAGAGTCGCGTTTCCCAAAGCCAGTAGTGCGGCAAACAAAAACGGAGTTTGAATACCTTCGATGTTGAAATATTGATTGTGAAACTCGACTTTACTTAAAAGTCCGCCGATGACCGGACCAAAGACAAATCCCAAACCGAACGCCGCACCAATCATTCCCATTCCTTTAGCGCGATTTTCGGGCGTCGTCACGTCAGCAATATAAGCCTGAGCAGTGGAAATATTGCCGCCCGTCATACCGTCCAGAATTCTGCCCACAAACAGCAAAACGAGCGTGTTCGCCACGCCGACTATTAAAAATCCCAGACTCGTTCCAAGCAAGCTAAAAAATAAAATCGGACGCCGTCCATAGCGGTCTGAGAGCTGCCCCAAAATTGGCGAAAAAATAAACTGCATCGCTGAGTATGACGACGTTAGTAAGCCGATTTCAAAAGGCGTAGCTTGAAAGGCTTGCGCTTCGGCATAATACGGCAACACCGGAATGACAATTCCAAACCCGATTAGATCAATCAAAACCGTGACAAAAATAACCAGGAGCGGCGAACTGAAATTGAATCGTTGACGGTCTGTTTCCGGCGTCGCGTTGTCGGGATTATTCGGTAAGGTATCAAAATTTGGTTCGGTAATTTCCTCTGAACCTCTGGCTTGATTCATAAAAACATTTTTCTTGGCCGTTGCCGTACGAATACAAAATTAACTTGTCTTTGGCGTCTTTCGCGGCAATTCGACTATTTGTAGTAAGATTGCGATAAATAATTTACGTTCAACTTAAAATTTACTTTGTCCGACGGGGAGTTCACAAGTGAAACCACAATTTAATCGAAACAATTTAATTCTAGCAGTTCTTAGTCTGACGCTTGTTTTCGGGATGTTCAACGCAGCCGACGCACAGCGCAACCCTCCTAAATCCAAACCGCAATCTACTTCTGCTGAAATTCTACCCGCTCGTCTGGCACCGGACATTAGCTACACGGTTTCGATGTCAAAGCCCTGGACACACCTTTTGGAAGTGGAAATGCGTCTCCGGTACCAGGACGGACCTGGCAAAGCCGATATTGTAATGCCGGTTTGGACACCCGGCTCGTACTTGATCCGAGAATACGAACGTCACGTTCTCGATTTTGCGGCAGAAAATCAGCATGGTGACAAACTAATCTGGGAGAAAATCAATAAGAACACTTGGCGAATTGACAGCGGCGGCACGCCTGAAATCCTCATCACCTACAAAGTTTACGCCAATGAATTAACTGTCCGAACGAACGAACTCAATGACGAACATGCCTTTTGGAACAACGCCGCGACATTGATGTTTCCGAAAGACAATCTTAAAGCTTCCTCTACTCTGCGCGTCATTCCATTTCAAAATTGGAAAATCGCTACCAGTTTGCCAACCGTCGAAGGTCAGACAAATACTTTTCGCGCTGAAAATTTTGACGTTTTGTATGATTCTCCATTTGAAGTCGGAAATTTTACCGAAATCAACTTTGACGTGCGCGGCGTCCCGCATCGCATGATTTTCGAAGGCGAAGGCAATTACAATTTGGAAAGGCTGCGCCAGGATGTGCCAAAAATTGTCGAGACTGCCGCCGCTATTTTTGGCGAATTGCCTTACAAAAACTACTTGTTTATTGTTAATTTGCGTGGCGGCGGTGGGCTTGAACATTTAAATTCAACTGCGCTGCAATTTAATCGCTTCGGTTTCAGTGCTCAGCGTTATGTTGGATTCCTGGGACTTGTTGCGCACGAATTTTTCCACGCCTGGAACGTTAAACGGATTCGCCCGGATGCCCTCGGACCTTTTGATTATGAACGCGAAAATTATACAAAACTGTTGTGGGTGGCCGAAGGCGGGACGGAGTTTTATTCAAATGTGATTTTGCGCCGCGCCGGGTTTATTTCGGACAAGGAGTATTTGCAGGAACGTGCTGCCGGTATTAATGCTTTGCAAAACCGTCCCGGGCGCTTTCAGCAAAGTGTCGAAGAATCAAGCTTTGACGCCTGGATTAAATATTACCGGCCCGATGAAAATTCAATTAACCGCGAAATTTCTTATTATGATAAAGGTGAAATCGTCAATATGCTGCTCGATTTAACGATTCGCCAAAAAACCATGGGTGCGAAAAGCCTGGACGATGTGATGCGTACGCTTTACAACGACTTTTATAAAAAAGGTCGTAATTACACGCCCGCTGATTTTCAAAAAATTTGTGAAACAGTTGCCGGAACGAGCCTCGATGATTTCTTTCGCAAAACGGTGCGCGGGCATGATGAAATTGACTATAACTCGGTTTTTGCAGGTTTTGGAATAAAACTTGAAACCGCAGTTCCGAACCAGCCAAACGCAGCTTTCCTGGGCGCGGATTTTCGTCCGCAAGGCGATTTTTTAAGCGTTGCCCAACTTCCGGCGGGCAGTCCGGCGTACGAAGGCGGCTTAAACACGGGCGATTTAATTTTGGCGATTGACGGTTTCAAAATTGCAAATCAAAATGATTTAAACGCGCGCCTCGCCGACCGCAAACCCGGCGATAAAATTAAAATGACCGTGTTTCGCTTTGATCGCCTGCGCGAAATCGAAATCGCCCTTGGCGGACGCGCCGCAGAACAATATCGTTTTACGGTTTTGCCAAGCACGAGTGAAATTCAAAAACAGTTTTATCAAGGCTGGCTCGGGGCGGAATTAAAATAAATTGTTTTATTTTTGTCGCCGTTTGCGACATATTCGGAAATCATTTTGAATCTTTCAAGTTTATGAAAATTATGTTTCGTTGGGCAGTGCTGATTGCTGTAATTTTGGCTTTAGTTTCGTTTGCTTCCGCACAATCGCCGACAATTGAAAAAGTCGAGCCGCCGAATTGGTGGGCGAATCATTCAATCAATCCGGTTCGTGTCATGATTCGCGGCTCGAATCTGAAAGGTGCGACTGTCCAATCAAATTCCAAAGATTTAAAAACCGCGAACATCAAAACAAGCGATAATGGGCATTATTTGTTCGCTGACGTAACAATCAATAAAAACGCTCGAGTAGGCAAATACAATCTTAAGATTCAAACTACGAATGGAACTGTTAACGCGCCTTTTGAAATTTCCGCACCGATTGCTCGGCAGGGACACTATCAAGGATTTACGCCAGATGATGTGATTTATTTTCTGATGCCGGACCGCTTTGCCGACGGCGATATGGCGAACAACGACCCGGCAAAATCAAAAGGGCTTTATGACCGCGCCAAAGGCAGGTTTTATCACGGCGGCGATTTGCAGGGCGTGATTAATCATCTCGATTACATCAAATCACTTGGCGCGACCGCAATTTGGACGACGCCCGTTTACGACAACAACGACAAACCCGACTACAAAGAAGTTTACAAAGACGAGAACGGCGCGGAACAACCTTCGACGGGTTATCACGGTTACGGCGCAACGGATTTCTATGCGATTGATGAGCATTTAGGCGATATGGCGAAACTGCGCGAGTTTATCGAAAAAGCCCACGCCCAAGGTTTAAAAGTTATTCAAGACCAAATCGCCAATCACACCGGCCCGTATCAC
>JBDTZD010000056.1:0-3471 GCA_040005335.1 Pyrinomonadaceae bacterium
GGAAACTGATTAATCAGTTTTTTGTTTAATCTACCGAACTTGATACCTAACACCTCTCTCGGCTCGCCGTCTTTGTACATTTCTTTTAACGCCTCAAGATCTAATGAAGAAACGTTATATTTTTTACAAAAGCTGATGATTGAGTTGTCTTTGAGTTGCTCGAATTGTTCCGGCTTGAGAAACAAGTTGAAGCAATGTTGCTCGTCTGATGGACAATTATCTATTTCATCAATTACTTTGTCTCCTATTAGGAAAAATTTAGAGGGAGGTGCGTTAGTAGAATCTACAATCTCCAGCTTCCTTGGGGTATGCAATTCAATAACCACCTCCATCATGATGTTATCGGTCGCCACGTTGTTGAGAAAGCGTCTGTAAGTATGTTTAACTCGCTTGATGGTTGTGATGCTGTAGCCTTCATCCTGATCCACTATGGTCAAACTTAATCGCATGGCCGGATCTTGTGTTATCAGTTGCTGCTTCTGTTTTTCCTGATCAGAGAGTTGGTTTTTTTGTGGAGATTGCACATCTTTTTGTTGAGCCACTACAATGCCTGCTCCGGTTGAAGCTAATAAAAATACAGCCAAACTAAAGGTTAAATAGTTTTGTGCCTTTCTCATGTTTTATTGTTAAGAGACTTTTTGGGAGTATTCGCTTGAACTAAAATTACGGAATAAATTTAAACCAAAACTCTCAGTAAATAGCTGCCAATGGCAATCGGCTCGCCCGGCTGGAGCGGAACGGGTTGCTCGGCGGGAGCTTGACGCCCATTGACGATTGTCGGATTTTTGCCTTTGTGGACAATCCATAATTTACCTTCCGAGTCGCGGCGCAGGATGGTGTGTGGACGGCTGATTTCCGGGTCTCCGTCAAGCTGAATATCCGAGGTGATTTTGCTTGATTTACGCCCGATGCTGATTTCATCTTTAAAGACGGGAATGACAGCCTGGCGAAGATTATCGCGCCAGACTTCCAGACGATACAGCTCCCTTTTTTGAACGCGGGTCGCTTCGTTGTCGAGTCCTGTTTCTCCGCTTTCATCACGCGCCTTGACGCGAGTTGAGTCCTCATTAGCTTCAGTCTGCTGAGGGACAACTAAATCGCTGTTAAGCATTGTCGGTGCCAGTTGCGATGAATTGTTAAAGTGTGGTTGCTCAAACGCCGGCTGCGGCTGCTCTGCCTGCGGTTGCAGCGGAGTCGGCGGCGTCTTCTGCAGCAGCTGTTCCTGCGTTTCGCCGGCGGGGCGCTTGCGCGGGGTGATGCTGGTTTTATTTGAGCTTGATGTTTCTTCCCAAGAATGTTGAACGCGCACTTCGCCCTTTTGGAGCGTTCCGTCAACTCTTAGTTCAACGCTAAAACTTGTCGTGGCGAGCTTAGTTTTACCGGCCAGGTCACGGGCGTGTTCGGCGAGAACATGATACAGCCCTTGTTCGAGAGCTTTGCGTTTGATGCCTTGCCAATCGCGGTCGTCTTCATCTGAAATATAAACAATATATTCGGGCGGGATAACCGTTTGATCCGGGGGAAGCGGAACTGCTTCATCATGCATCACCTCGCCGATTGAGCGAGCAATTTGAGCGATAAACTGTTCGGCTTGGCGACGCGGTTTAGCATGTTCCGCGGCGGCTCGGCTCAAGGCATCTTCGCCGTCGTCTCCGTCAACCCATCGCCGTAATGTATCTAGAAATCCCATTTTTAATAGTGCAGAGTGTAGAGTGTAGAGTGCAAAATGTAAAAATTAAAAACTTTGCACTTTGCACTTTGCACTCTGCACTATTGAATGTCAACCAAACTTTTGCTGATGTAGCCTCGCGTTTCCCTAGTGATATTTTCATTGTTAGGTTGTCCCTGCCTGACAATTTCAACTTTATACCAACTGCCGTCCTCACCCAAAACTTTTAATTCAGAGCCTTTTGTCACAAAACCAATTATGTTGTCGCTTATTTCTGCCGAAGAGCGCAAATTCGCTCCACCTGCGTTAACAACAGCTTTTTTTGTCGTCCAAATTGATAAACTCGTTGGCAGATAGCCGCTGGTTTGCAGATAATTAACAGTCCCGGCAAGAACTCCGGCGAAAACTCCGAGAAGCAGCAGCACAACGGCAAAGCGCAAAGCTAATCGTTTGAAAAACATGGCTAAACGCGAGGGATTGGCGGAAGCTTGCTGCTTGACCATTTGACTTAAAGGATTATTCGTCTGCGCTTTCTGCGCTTTATTGTTGCCATTTGGCGCGGCTGGAAGATGCTGACCGTTGCCGTTTGACTGGATCGGAAGCGGATTATTAAAAGGCTTGGGCATTTGCGCTGCCGGTTTTACTTGACCAAGTTCAACCACCAGACGCGGGCGTTCCGGCAATTCTGGCGGCAGACTTTGCGTTGGAATTTGCACATTCGGCAGCGAGTTAAATGAAGGGCTTGACGGAACTTGGGCAGTAAAATTCAGCAAGCTTTTTGCGGCTACCGCTAACAATTCTGGTTTGAGAATGCGAGTCGCTTCTTCAGTCTCGTTGACAGCGTGATAAATTTCGTTCCAAAAATCATTGACGGTTTTAGTTCTCGCCTCCAAACTGCTTTGCGTCGCATGTTCGAGAACGCGTAAAACATCGTACGCCCAGCTTTTTTCGCTCAAAAGCGGCGGGAAACCGGTCACCGGAGCATTAGAAAACTTGCGCGGCGAATCACCTGCGAGCAGCGCATAAACAGTTTTGGCGAGCGAGTAAACATCAGCCGCCGGCGTCAAGCGGGCGTGGTTTTGTCCGTGAGCCGCTTCAATCGCTGCATTAAGCGGGCTGTGTTCAGGCGCGGCGTAAATATTCGTCCCAACCCGCGTAATCGGCGCATCCTGATTGGTAAATCTGGCAACTCCGAAATCGGCAATCTTGACGATTTGCCGGTCGCGCGTGAGCAGCAAATTTTGGGGTTTGATATCCCGGTGAATAACGCCTCTTGAATGAGCGTGAGCGAGTCCGGCACAGACTTGTTCAAGATAAAGCAGAGTTTTTTCGAGCGAGAGCGGTTCGCGCTTGCACAATTGCATCAAATCGCCGCCCGGCAGATATTCGAGCACCAGATAATGAAAAATCGTCCCGCGCAAATCGCGGGCTGTCCCGTGACCAAGCCGATTGATCACATTCGGATGACGCACACGGTCAAGCGCGACGGCTTCGTTCTGAAAATTTTCGATGAGCGTTCGTTCCAGTTCGACGTCCGGCTCATCCTGGAGAAAAACGTTGAGGGCTTTGATAACGACCGAGCTGTGCGGAGAAGCGGGAGCCGCAGAACTGTCACGGGCAAGATAAATTTCGGCATAACTGCCGCGCCCCAAAAGTTCAGTAATCTCGTAACGCCCGTCAAGCCTGGTTTTCGCTAGAGCAAGTTCTTTCATTTACTCAGTTTGCGCCTTATTAATGTGCCAGGATGATTTTCGCACAAGGCTGGCGAAAAACCGAATCTGGCAAAGCACAAACTAAAACGC
>JBDTZD010000373.1:0-11672 GCA_040005335.1 Pyrinomonadaceae bacterium
GTAATCCGTCTCTTGTTTGTGCACCGCAAGATGGACAAAACATATCTCTCGCTCCAGGAAATTCATTTTGTAATACGCCGAAGACTGCCTTCGCCGCTGATTTGGCGCGATTGAATAATAGCAACTTTTTCGGCTTGAGCGAAAACGCGTAACAGGTTTTCGCCCAAGACTTTGCGAATGTCCGATTCGCTGTAACCGCGTTTGAGCATTTCATAAGTTACAAGCGGCAAATCTTCCACTCCGCTCATGCCTTCGGGCAATCCGGGAACGCCGTCAAAATCCGATCCGATCCCGACATAATCAATCCCAACGAGGTTTTTGATGTAATCAATATGGTCAACAATCCGCGTGTAAGGCGGGTTGTAAATCGGGTTGGCGGCGTAAAGTATGCGTTTTGCTTCGCTCAAACCGCGCGGGTCGTCTTTGTATTGCTGATTCAGCGCATCAAGCTCGGTTTTTAATTTCACATCGCGCGCCTTGTCTTCGTCCCAACTGCGCTGATCGAGAAATGCCGGATAAAAATTGATTTGGACGACGCCGCCGTTTTTGGCAATTCTTTTGATTAAATCGTCGCTGACATTGCGCGGATGCGAGGAAAAATGCTGTGCTGACGAATGCGAAGCAATGACAGGGGCGGTCGAGATGTCCAAAACATCTGCCATCGTTTTGTCAGAAACATGAGAAACGTCAATAAGCATTCCCAAGCGATTCATTTCTTTGACAACTTCACGTCCAAAATCTGTTAAACCGTTGTGAATGGGCGCCGAGCGCGAAGAATCTGCCCAATTATTGTTGTTGTTATGCGTCAGCGTCATGTAGCGCACTCCTAACCGATAAAACTCGCGCAGCGTAGCGAGTGAATCTTCAATCGCGTGACCGCCTTCGAGACCCATCAGCGCGGCAATCGTCCCTTGCTTTTTAGCGCGGCGAATGTCCGCAGTCGAATATGCCATTACCAAATCGTTTGGATATTTTTCAGCCGCTCGATAGACAGAATCAATCTGATTTATCGCTCGACTGGTTGAACCACCCGCTTTGGCATAATCGCCCGAAATGTAAATCGAGAAAAATTCAGCGGTCAAACCTCCTGTCTTCATCCGCGCAAGATCAGTGTGATAAGGCGTGAACGAGGGGTTGGAAATGTCGCCGTCGGTGTGAAATTTGCCGATGAGAGATGTGCCAAGGTCTGCATCTTCGTCATACATCGCCGTCGTAATATCGTTATGCGTGTCAATGACAATTGCTTTTCGCTGAATTTGCAGCGCACGCTGCCAAATTCGCGCGTCTGCGCCGGGCAGCATCGTTTGAGCTTGGATGAAAGAAGCAAATGTAAGAATCAGAATGGCAAACGTTGCGATCCGTATCAAGTAAAAGCAAGAATTGTATTTCTTCATATTTTTGAAACCAGGTCAATCAAATCTAGATGGGCGAAAGTTTAACTCTTTTCTCAGAAACAGTAAAAATTGGAGGGAAAATGTTTATCTTTGTCTCCTAGCCCTTTACGAATGAAGGTCGAGCGAATAAAATCAAAATCAGTCTTTTCCTCTGCTGCGAAAAAGTCTGGAATAAGCAAAAACCGAAACAAAATTTAATTTACATCAGTTTGAAGTTGTCGGATTTCAAACTGAAAACTTCTCGATGATGAACAATCTGGATTCTCGCCACATTAGAATTTTGCTTATTGATAATAACGAAGATGATTTCATCAAAATAAGTCATTTGGTTAGCAAATTCAAAATAAGCTTCTGCAAACTGAGCTGGACGACTTTGCGTGCCGAGGCTTTGCAGGCAATCTGGGGAAACGAATATGACGTTTATTTAATTGATGAAAACTTCGATGATGGAAGCGAACTAAACTTTGTAGATGAAGCGTTTAAATCCAGCTCCATGGCTGCTGTTATTATGCTTGTCGAAGAGGATTGCAACGAAATCAAGCCGGCGCTTAACCAAGCCGGAGGAGCGGCCGAATGCCTGGTCAAAAATCAGTTTGACGCGCGGCTTCTCGAATTCACAGTTTTTTATGTTGCAAAACACGTTCGTTCAGTACAGGCATTGTCCGAGAACGAAATGATTCATCGCAATTTCACCGAATCATTGCCGGTCATGTTTTATGCTGCTGAACCCAATCCGCCTTATTCGCCGCTTTATATAAGTCCGGCATTTGAATCGCTCGGATATCCTCTTGAACAATGGCGCCGGAAATCAGATTTATGGTTCAGCATTCTGCATTCTGATGATCGCCAGCGGATTTTAAAAGCTACCGAAACCGCCATGAACGCGGGCTCCGCAACAGATTATGAATACCGTCTGCAGGCAAAAGACGGAACAATACGCTGGATGCACGACCGTGGATGTTTTGTTAAAGATGAGAGCGGGCGAATTCTTTACTGGCAGGGTGTAATCATAGATGTGACCGAGCGCCGTCAGGCAGAAGAGCAATTGCGAAACAGTGATGAGCGTTACCGCCAAATGTTTGAAAAGAATCAGGCAATCAAATTGTTGATTGATGCCGATTCCGGTGAAATTGTTGATGCCAATCCGGCTGCCTGTGATTTTTACGGATACTCACTAGACGAATTTAAGACCAGAAACATTACAGACCTTAACACGCTGCCCGCCAAACAAGTCGTCCGCGAAATGAAGCGGGCGACCGGGGAAAAACGAAATTATTTTGTTTTTCAGCATCGTCTCGCTTCAGGTTAGCTGCGCCACGTCGAAGTTCATTCCAGCCCGCTTAATTACCAAAACCGAAAACTGCTTTATTCAATCATTCGTGATGTCACAGAACGCAAACAATCCGAAGAGGCTCTCAAAGAAAGCGAAAAGCGGTTTCGTGATTTGTTCGAGAACGCCACTGATCTGATTTACACGCATGATATGGAGGGCAATTTCACCTCAATTAACCGCGCTGGTGAAGCAATTATCGGCTACTCGCGTGATGAAATGATGCGGATGAATGTTTCTCAGATTGTTGAGCCCAAGGATTTAAAAATTGCCCGTCGCAGGCTTGTCACTAAAAATTCAAAAGAACTGCAACTTCCATACGAGCTGGAAATTATCGCCAAAGACAATCATAAAGTAACGCTTGAACTAAGCACGCGATTAATTTTCCGCGGAGAAACACCAATTGGCGTTCAAGGTATTGCCCGCGATATCACCGACCGAAGGAGCGCAGCCGATTCGCTGCACAAAACGGTTTCGCTGCTCGTTTCGACCATCGAATCAACGGCTGACGGCATTATTGTCGTAGATAGAGAGGAGCGGATTACGATTTACAATCAAAGATTTGCTGAAATGTTTCGCATTCCTCACCAAATCTTAGCAACGAAAAATCTGAAGTTGGCGCGTGAATATGTCATCAAGCAAATAGCAGACCCTCAAGAGTTCGTTGAGAAAAACCAACAGTTATATGATAACCCGACGTTCTCTAGTGTTGATCAGGTAAAATTTAAAGACGGAAGAATTTTTGAACGATATTCAAAACCCCAAATTTTGGAGGGCGAAGCAATCGGGCGCGTCTGGAGTTTCCGGGACATTACCGAGCGAATGCGCGCCGAAGAGCGACTTGAGCATCATGCGATGTTTGATACGCTCACGAATTTACCGAATCGCGCTCAATTTATGACGCATCTGAGGCAGGCAATAAAACGCGCTAAACTTAATAGAGCGTTTCGTTTTGCCGTGCTCTTTCTTGATCTTGATCGCTTTAAAGTTATTAACGATAGTCTCGGTCATCTGATTGGAGATAAATTACTCGTGGCATTTGCCGAACAACTAAAAACCAGCGTCCGCCCGAACGATATTGTGGCGCGGCTGGGCGGCGATGAATTTACGATTCTGCTTAACATCAAAGAAACCGCCGATGCCATTCATATCGCTGAACGGCTGCAGCAAAAACTGTCTGAACCGTTCAAACTCGATGCATATGAAGTTTTTACTTCAGCCAGCATCGGAATTATCATTTCAGACGACGTTTACCGTCAGCCCGAAGACTTTTTGCGCGACGCTGACGCTGCAATGTACCGAGCGAAAGAATCAGGCAAAGCGCGCTATGAAATTTTCGACAGTGAAATGCACATTCGCAATATGAATTTGCTGCAAATCGAAAATAATCTACGGCGCGCGCTTGAGCGCAATGAATTTCGCGTTTTTTATCAACCGATCGTCTCGCTTAAAACCGGAGAAATTTGTGAGCTGGAGGCATTGATTCGCTGGGAACACCCCCAGCATGGCTTAATTTTGCCAAACGAGTTTATTTCAGTAGCTGAGGAAACCGGATTGATTATTTCCATCGGTCACTGGGTTTTGCAGGAAGCCTGCCGCCAGACTCGCCAGTGGCAGCTTAATTTTACAGCAGCTGAACGGCTTTCAATCAGCGTTAATCTCTCTGCCAAACAATTGCTTCATCCGGCGTTAATAAATCAGGTTAAAGAAGTATTGGCAAACACAAAGCTTGATTCACAATTTTTGAAACTAGAAGTAACGGAAAGCATGATTATGGAAAATAGCGATCGGGCGCTGGGCGCGCTTTCAAAACTGCGCTCGCTCGGTATCTCATTTAGCACCGATGATTTTGGAACGGGTTATTCGAGTCTTAGCTACCTACATCGCTTTCCTTTTGAGCGGCTCAAAATTGATCGCTCTTTTATCAACAAAATGGACACTGATTCGAAAAGCGAAGCTATTGTGCGAACGATTTTGCTGCTCGGACAAAACCTTAATATTGAAGTTGTAGCCGAAGGCATCGAAACCGAAGCTCAGCTCAAGCGTCTGCGTATTCTCGGTTGTGAATTAGGTCAAGGGTTTTTATTCTCCAAACCAATTGCGGCTCCGGCATTTGAAAAAACACTCAGCTACAATGCATTGCTCGTTCCATCATTGATTTAGAAAGTTAATTCTTTAATGTGCGGTTTTGATTGAGCAATAATAAAGGAGCAGTTGTTTAACTGCTCCTTTATTATTAGAAATCTCACTTAGAATCGAAAAACTAGGTTATTGATTTAAGCGATGATTCGCACCGCGATTGGCATCATGCTTTTGTCCATAGATATGATGACTTGTCCGGTTAAGATCTCGCTCAAGCTTTGCGCGCTCACGCTGTGACAAACCATCACCAGATTTTCGGTATCGTCTTTCAACACGGTTGATGTGAGCAGATTGCCTTTCAAGCCGAGCAGCTTCGCGCGCGTTAAGACTGCCCGATTTAATTCCCTGCGCAATGCGGTCTTGTTGACGTTCTTGACGTTGGTTGATGCTTCCTAGATGGCGATTATGTCCGGTTTGGGCAAACGATGTTGCCGACAAACCGCAGACTACGATCAATGACGCAAAAATTACGCCTAATGATTTTTTCATTGTTTTCTCCTCAGAATTATTAAGTTTTACCGCCAACGTTGACTTGTTTAGTAAGACGAAATAAATTTTGAAATGGTCGAAAAAACTTTCGAGATGATAAAAGAAAGGAATAGCTGAGAGGTTGTCTAAATTTAGAAGTTGCCAGATTTGCTGTTTGAGCAGCAATCCTTAAGCTAAACTCGATTGAGTTATGTGACCGTACCAATTTGAAAAAGGTAAATCTACTTCCTTTGATTCTTCAATATCGCGGTAAATCGTTTGACACAAATCCTGAAAGAAGGGGTAAATTTCGCTTTTCCAGTAAGATACTTTTTCTCGCAAAGAGCCTTCCTTTATATTTCCGAGAGAATAAAAACGGGAAAAGCCGTGCTGCATGGGAACTAACTGACCGTCGCTTTCAATAATTAACGGCGATACTAAATCTGACAGTCGCTGATTTGCGAAATCATCCGTTACAGCACGCGCGGCGAAAATTCTTTCAGGATTAGCCAGAATATAATTCCGATCAATCGCGTCAAATTGAATCTTGATCTTACTTCCCCAGTGTTTTTGCAATCGTGCCGCTTCAAGAAAAGCGTAACTTAACTCAAGTTCATCAGGGGCGGTTTGAACGAGTTTTTGTTTGGCGCGCCCCGCTTCTTCGAGCGGATGAATTTGCAGCAAAGCGGCACCCTGTTCAACGGCAAAACGAGCCGCCCATTCGAGTTCATGCAAATTGTAAAGCGTCAGAGTAAAAATAAAACCGAATTTAATCTTTGAACTTCTCAGTACCGGCAAACGCTCAGTCATGATTTCAAAAGCGCGCGGGTGGTTGCGCATTCGATTATGAGATTTCGGTATCCCATCTAAACTGATAGCGATCAAATCAACGTTTTTCTTTAAACTTTCCAGTCGCTGCGCGCTAAACAGCATTCCATTAGTGGTAATCGAAGTTATCATGCCCAAAGCTTTCGCATGAACCATAAGCTCGGACAACGGTTTATAGAGAAACGGTTCGCCGCCTGAAATACCGAGCACATTGTAACCTTCCCGATGAGCATCTGAGACAGCTAGCCGGAGCAGATCGAGTGACAAAGCTTCTTTCTTCTCCGGGCTTGAAGATGAATAGCAGTGGAGGCACTGCAAATTGCAGTTGAGAGTTGGGTGGATTTGAAGCACCCGATATTCAGAACCGGTCGGACCCATATATGATGACCTCCACTCGCTAAATAAAGCTATTCTTTCAAATAGGTTGTCGGTTTTCAGGAGGCGTCCTTAACGCCCTCGACGCTCCAGAGTGACGTCTAAGCGAATCACTTCTGGATTGACTATGCCGTAGGGGAAGACATCCAAATTTACCTGGATCTCACTGCCGTGGACCTTAACAATATCGTGAACCGTTGACCCGAACTTCTCGAACGGCACTTCGATAACTGCGACAATCCGATCTATTGCCGGCTGCCCATACTTCCACCAACGCTTGATTTGAAAATCTGCGCTGGCTGCGGCTAATTCATTCTTTAAATTTTCCTTGGTCGGAGCATCCTCATCAAACACTCGCGCCCATAATTTGGCAGAGCCTCTGTTTTCTCGCATTGCTGTCTTTTCATTATTCATTAATTTTCTCCTTACTGGATTTAGAGCGCGCAAAAGGGAGCGGCTCTAAAATAATTTGTCAACTTTTGTGACATGTTTGTTGTTATAAAAACGCTCGGATTAACTTAGAGAGAGCGATTTTAAATCTGAGATCCATTTTTAGATCTCTAAATATAAAAGCGACAAAAAAGAGATTAATAACCCAACCGAAACATTTTTTTTTAGCCAGACGGTAATCATCTTCCAAAAGGCAGGGTTCGAGACTCCTCTCTCCCTTTTCCGGGTTCGAAAGGCGGACAATAAAGAATCTTGAGCGTGAAAGTCTCAGTCAAGTAAGAGTACGGGGTATTGGTTATTGTGAAGAGGACGGCCAGCTTTCAGTTACTATCTGGTGCAAAACGATAATGAGCGGAGCGCGAAACAGGGATAAACTTCTGGCACTTTTGGAGAGTTGAAAAGATCAGATAACAAAACTCCTCAGTTAAATTGACAATGCCAAGATTCAACTGATGCGCGCTTATTTATAAGATTTTACGAACGAACAGTTATTTTTGAAAAATATCATCTTATGCCGTCATGTCCTCATCGCTTTTTGAGATTGGTTCTCCGTTCAGACGCCGGGGACCGACGGGCGGTTTTTCTGGCGGATCATTGAGAAGTTTAGGTCCCACCGGCGGTTTTTCCGGCGGATCGTTTAATCGGGCTGTTTCTTCATTAACAGTTTCGTTATCAAAAAATGTGTCAACCTTAATATCATCGTTCATAGATTCTCCTGATGCTTCGAAAAATTTAATTTACTATTGTCTTTTGTAAACTAGCCGCTTCTTGATCGTGCTCCGTTATTGAGGAACTTCTTTGCCGGTTAGAAAAACTATATCGTTAGTTATTGAACCGCGAAGGCACACCAAACTTTTGTCTTTTGGTGACCAATCATAATAAAAGATTTGATCGGATGAATTTGAGTGCGTTATTGGTTTTGGCAAATCTGCGGCGAGTGAATATTGCCACAAATCGGATAAATCGTCATGCGCATTAATATAACTTACCCTTTGTTCATCCCGCATCCATTTGACAACCTGCCACTGACCATCGGTTGGAATGTCCAGAACTTTGACAAGTTTCCCGTCATCCACTGACAGGACGCCAAATTGCCACTTTGAATTTGTTTGCTCATTCAAAAACAAACAGACAATCCACTTTCCATCCGGCGAAATCGCACCCAAACTTGATTGCTGATTTATCACTGGCGCCGAAACGCCGCCGTCAATTGAAATTTTCGACAAATAATCTTTTCCCGAATTTGAGGCCGTGTAGTAAACAAACCGACTGTCCGAAGAAATCTGTGAATATTGATCATCGTTGCCGTAAGTTAACTGCACGGGATTGCTACCGTCCCGATTCATTCTATAAAGATGAAAAGCTCCTCCGCCTCGATTAGATGAGAAAACGATGTATTGATTGTCGGGAGAAACTACGGGATAGCAATCTGCTGCCGGATCAACGGTTAATTGCTTTGCTCGGCTGCCGTCAACTGCCATTGTCCAAATGTTTTGATTACCACTGTCCTCGGAAACATAAATAATTTGGCCGTCCGGTGTCCACGACGTTTGATAGAATCTGCCGGAGCCCGGCGTAATCCGCTTCATTTGATTAAAGTTAGCGGGTGAAGCCGTCCAAATATGTGATCTAAAATCGGTTTGTACGGCGACTAGAGAATTACCGTCGTTCGTCGCGCTCAGGTTGCGATAATCGTTCAAATCTTTGGTTATTGATTGCACCGCAGTGCCGTCCGGGTAAGATATTTGGACGATTTGCGAATTGCTTGCATTGAGTTCGGTAATTGTAACTGTAATATTACTTCCCGCCCACGCTAATCTTCCAATTTTTTGCCATTGATTGGAACTAAAGCGGCTCTCGTTTCCATCAGTAACTCGCACTTCAGCAAGATACATGTATTTTGAGGCGGTCTCGGAAACATGAGTCACCCCGACGATCATGCTTTTCCCATCCGGCGACCAGGCTAAGCCTTCTCGCGAATAAGAATCGGGTTCATTGCGGACGGCAATCCTTTTTTCACTGCTGCCATCTAAATTGGCAATCATTAACGCTGCTGCTCGCCCTTCATTTATGTCAAACCCGCGCACAAATGCAAAATTTTTACCGTCCGGTGAAAAAGTAATGGGTGAGTCAACATCTTCAAGGATTTTGCGAGGATCTCCGCCCAGCGTCGAGACGGCGTAAAGCACTCCCATTCCTTTGGACTTTTCGTGAAGGACGAAATAAATAAAATTGCTGTCTGGCGAAAAGGTCAGTCCCTTGTAGAAATTTCCCGAAGACGGAAAAATCATTTTGGATGGAGGTGCCGTCGTTTGTCTAATCCACAAACTTTGCTGGTCAGCTTCCTGAATAACATAGGCTACGTATTTGCCGTCAGGCGAGACATTGGCGTACCGGACGTTGCCAGATGTAGTCAGGCGATTAATTTTATCCAGTTGGAACGATTTGGATAAATTGTTTGACCACAGCGAGTTCATATGATGGAGTCCGTTTGGCTGATTGTAAACGGCAAAGATGCCGATCAAAAAGCACAATAAAACAACGGTTAAAATCGAATGCAACCTGCCAAATTGAATCCAATGCGCTGAAAAACCCTTTTTAGTTTTGAGACCTGTCGGCTGTTTTTGCGTAACGGATAAACCTGCCGGGTGATATCTCCGCGCAACGTTTGGTGAAAACGGTATTTTGCCATCCTTATTTTCGCCGCTTAAAAGCTGCGTTGCCTCGCCGCTCAGTTCGGTTTGCTGTTGAAGATTTCGCAAATCACGACCCAATTCCTCGGCGTTCTGATACCTTGAATCAAGATCTTTGGTTAAGCATCGTTTGATAATGGCGTCCAGTTCGCGCGGCGCAACGGGCGCGAGTTGAGCTAACGAAAGCGGTTCGCGTTCTAAGATCGAAACAATCACATCGCTCGTCGTTTGTCCCTTAAACGGAATTTGCCGCGTGACCATTTCGTACAAGGTCACGCCCAAACTCCAAATGTCGGAGCGATGATCAACCGCGAGACCCCGCGCTTGTTCCGGCGACATATAGGTGGCCGTACCTAAAATCGTGCCGGTCGCAGTGTCAGGCAAAACTTTTAATTTTTCGTTTTGGAATTGTCCTTCAATCAATTTAGCAATCCCAAAATCCAAAACTTTGACATAGCCGTCATGCCGCCTCATGACATTCTGCGGCTTAATGTCTCGGTGGACGATTCCAGCCCTATGAGCGGCGCTCAGAGCTGAAGTGACTTGTAGAGCAACGTCTAAAATATCGCCGAGGCTGGTTTGTTTATCGGAGATCATGTGCCGCAGAGTTAAACCGTCAACATACTCGGCAGCAATGTAATGAATTGAGTTTTCTTGACCGATTTCATAAATCGTCAAGATATTTGGATGGTTAAGGGCGGATGCGGCGCGCGCCTCTTGTTGAAAGCGGCGAACTAGATTCGCAACCGAAACGAATTCCGGAGACAAGACTTTGAGCGCGATTTTACGCACTAATCTAGTGTCTTCAGCCAGATAAACCTCGCCCATCCCGCCCGCTCCAATCAATTTCAACACCTGATAGGAGCCGATTCTTTGTCCAAAAGATAATTGATTTTGTCTGGTGGCAAGGAGACTGACGGATTGTTCAAGCGGAGGGTTTTCTAAAAAACTTTTGTTTTTGTTGTGGCAGGCCAGCAGGATTTCGACTTCTTCGCGCATTTCCTGGTCCGAGCATGACTGAGCCAAAAAGTCCGCTCGTTGAGCCTCATCGCGTTCCAAAGCAGTGTAAAAAAGAATTTCGATTTGCTGCCAACGTTTAGCTCTCATAAATACAATTTGTTTCAAGCTCACGCCGGAGCCACGCTTTCGCTAAAGCCCAATCTCTGACAACCGTATTTAAAGAAATTTTAAGAGTTTCCGCAGTTTCTTCGATGCTCAGTCCGCCGAAGTACCGCAGCTCGACAACCTGACTTTTCCGCCGATCAAATTTTGCTAATTGAATTAATGCTTCGTCTAAAGCCAGCAATTGTGATGAACGTTCTGGAGCATACACAATGATGTCATCGAAAATCAAGTTTTTAGCACCGCTGCCGCGCTTAACGCGTTTCTGAGATTTAGCATAATCAATTAGAATACGGCGCATTGTTTGGGCGGCTGCCGCAAAAAAATGCGCGCGATTTTGCCAATTGACACATTTTTGTTCGACGAGGTGAAAATAAGCTTCATTAACAAGGGCGGTCGGCTGGAGAGTGTGATCAGAGCGTTCGCGGCGCATATATCGGCGTGCCAGAAGCCGAAGTTTGCCGTGAACGATTGGAATTAATTGATCAAGTGCGGATTGGTCGCCGTCGCTCCATTCATTAAGTAATCGTGTTACCGTGTGATCCAGTTCATCCATCGAATTTCTCCCGTTAAGATTTGACAAAATCGTGGATTGCAATCTGTCGCCAAAGTTTTGCCCTCAGCTCCCAAATTTTCTCTAACAAAAGGTGTGACTTATCGGATTTTTATTTTTGCACTATTTCAAAGCCAGCTTTAATCTTTCTCAAAGAGCGCCATTTCTCTGCTGTTTGTGATGGAAAATGCAGAGAATTTGCATCAAGCCGATTCAATATCTGGCGGTTCAGTGACGAAAAATGCTGTTTTGGAGATTATCATGGCTGATAATCAAATTTATGCTGTATGCGGTGGCGGTTTTTCAAGTCGCTGCCC
>JBDTZD010000335.1:0-11635 GCA_040005335.1 Pyrinomonadaceae bacterium
CGTGCATCGGACTGCCGCCTTCGTTGCCAGCCGCAAAAACGATAGCGCGTTTTTGCTTGTTAAGAGGATAACGCGCATCCAAATGACGCTCGACGATTTTTGTACCGTCGTGCGGACCTGACTGACCGCCGTAGCTGCATGAAACGACCAGCGGCTGCGCCCCGGCGACTTTATCCATCCATTCGCTGGCGGCATTTATTAGATAAGCATTTTCGAGACCGTCATTATCATCGCCTTGGTCAACTCGGACGGCAATAATATCGGCATCAGGCGCGACTCCGGGAGTAATCTTTTTGAGCAGCGCGTCGTCGCCTTTATAACCATTGCCGTTTCCGGCGGAGATTCCGGCGCAGGCAGTTCCGTGACCGTTTAAATCAGTCGCTGGTATTGTCGGAGTTGTGCGACGCAGTTCAGCCGTCAGTTGGTCTTTGGTAAACAAAGTTCCGATGCTGGTTTTGTTAGGGTACGAAAATGGCGCTCTGGAACCGCGCCCGGCTTGATAAGCCATCGTTGTGTCCCACAAATAAAGCAAGCGCGAAGTTGGCTTACCGGCAGCATCGTACGTGATAAAATCCGGGTGACGAAAATCAACGCCAGTGTCAACGATGGCAACAATCACGCCTTTACCGGTAACACTCTTATAACCATTCCGCACAATGTTGTCAGGAATAGCTTTATTATCACCATTAACAGGCGTAGCAACGGCTGGCGGCGGGGGCGGCGCGTCAACTACAGTGGCAAATTCGGCGGCAACGACGCTCGGACTTTTGAGAACAGCATTATAAGCCGCATCGCTTTCGACAAAAACATCGGCAAAACGGTCAACCGCTGTCAACGTCGTGACACCGGGCGCAGCAAACGACGTGCGCGAAGCCGCATCTTTAAATTCGACGTTTAAAACCGCGTAAGATTTTGCCGCCCCGCCCGCCTGCTGGTTGGTGCGAGCAACATTGATGCCGCTTTGACTAGCATTTGCCTTCATAATCATGCTCGGCATCAGCGTTTCGCCTTTGCGGTTCATGTTTTTAGCAGCGGTCAGTTTTTCGGCTCTATCAGCCTGGAGCTGCCAATTTTGTTGGCCATTGACGATTGCCGACGGCTGTAAAGGAACAAGCGCAAGCAGCAAAGCGGCGAGAACGGCTAAGCTGGTAATGCTTAAAGCTGTCTTGACAATCGCCGATTGAGTTTTCAGATTTTTTATCTGACGCAAGTGAAACATTGATTTCTCCTTAATTATTTATCTGGTAGTGATCTTAATTTGGAATAAAACTTTTTATTGCCCCGCATTTTTTGAGGCAACAAGGGCAATTGACGCAAACAATTTTAGGCGTAGATGAGCCCTAAAATGTTTCCGACAACATCGTCAATCGTTAAAAATTCAGAGTTGGTCAAATTAATTGGTAAAGCGACTGAAGTTAAGCTGCTTATCATTCCGAGCAGTTCGCTTGGTGCGGAATTGGGCGCAATCTTAGAGAGAATTTCGAGATTTTGCAATTCTTTTCGAATATCTTCCTGATTTCTTTTTAAATTTGATAAGTGTAAGCGAGTCAGCACAATTCCAGCCTGATAATACCACTTTGGTTCCACAGCAAGTTGTGTTCCATGCAATTCTGCAATCGCGATCACGGCTCGCCAACGTTCGTCAGCAGTTCCCTGCCCGCGCACGACATTTTTTAAAATTTTGTCAAGCGCGATTTGAATTTCCGGCTGTGCGTCAAATCGCGCGCTCAGTTTTGCTAATTCAAGAATGGCGCGGTCACTAAAATCAGTGTTTTGATCGCTTGCCGAAGCGTAAAAAGCCGAGCGGATAAATGCAAAACCTAAATCAAACTGTGCTCGATTGTTCTGTGTAACCAGAGCAGAAGGTGGTTTGTTAATGCCAACCGAAATGCGTGTTTCATTTTGATCAGTAATTTGTCGCGCAGCGTTCCAGCCGTGATGCCAGAAATCTGACATTTCAGACGACGTTTGGGCAACTGCCGCACAACTGCAAACTGTCGAAATTAAGGCAATCCAGCAAATTTTTATTAATGTTTTTCGAATCATTTTCTTCATCGAAATATCCTTTTAAAATTCAATCAAACTTTAGTTTTGAGCTTTCAAAAATATCTTGTATTTCGTCCGCTCAGAGTGAAGTGATTTTCAATTTGAAAAGGTTTCAAAAAAATTTATCGCCAATTGCCAATCAGCATAAAAGGTGACCAAAAATAAGGGTGCGCGTAAGGTTTATGAGCGTCGAATGCAAACGGCGCTCCGTCATCTAGCGAATCGCCGCCGCGTCGTTTAGCAGAAGCTTCAGCACTTTTCTGATTTTCAGCGGTGGACGGTTTGAGTTTGCCGGCAATCATTTCTATTTGCGCCTGCTGCATCGCTTCCGCTTTGGTCATATTTGGATTTTCCTTGTGCAGACGATAAAACTCCGCCATCAACAATTCGGTTGATTCGTCCGCCACACTCCACAAAGTCGCCATTACCGCTTTTGCTCCGCGATTTTCAATAAATGCGGCCAAAGAATCAACTTCCTTGCCGTTTGTTTCGCCTTTGTTGGTAGCGTTGCCAAAAGCCGTATTGCAAGCCGAAAGTGTAACCAGTTCGACATCAGTAAAATCAATATCAGGCGAATCTGAAACCTCTTCGAGCGTCAACCCTCGGTTGCCGCCGAGCAGCAAAAATGAACTTGCTGTGTCGCTGCCCAGACGAAAGTGCGTCGCGAGATGGACGACGTTGTATTTTAATTTGTTCGCTGCATCACGCCTTCCAAGCGAATTTTTGAGCGCATCAACCGTAAAATCAGCGTCCAAATAACGCTTGCCGATCAGCAAGCCGGTTTCCGCGTTGGCGTTTTCATTTTTGACAATTGTTTGCAATTCGTTGGCAACACTGGGTAAGCCGTCAAACGAGACGGTTTCGCCGCTCGATTCTTTTACTTGCGATTCTTTGGTGACGCCCGCGCCTAGCGCCCGCCAATCATGTTCGACTGTTGCCTGCAAACTTTGGCGCGTTGCCGAAGTAATCATCACCGTCTGGTATTTTTGCGCCAAATACTGCTGACCGTCCCACAACGCGCCGATTGGAACGTAACGCAGAGCGCCGTCGAGCGACCAGAGCAAAGTTTTAGCTTCAGCTCCCTGCAAATCTTTTTCAATCGGTTTTATTAAAATATTGTAAAGTTCAAGCCCTAATGGTCTGGGGTCTTGAGACGGGTTTCTGAGCGCAGCGCGAAACGCAAAAATCTTTTGATTTAAATCAGCGGCTTTAATTTCGGTTTTGCCGTCAACTTGCGTTTTGGACGTGGTCAAAATTACGCGATAACGGTCTTCGCCAATAACTGTGTAAACGGCGACGGTTCCCGCGCCCCAACCAGCGAGTTTGCCTTGGAGAGAGCGGTCAACTTCGATTTCTTTTTTCGCTTCTTTCCCGAGTTCGGCGGCGAGTTGTTTTTCTAAAAAGAGACGAAAAGCCGTATTTGCCTCTTTGACATCAGCAGTTAATTCGTCGTAATGCGCTTGTTCTGGAAAATGTTCACCTTCAGCCAGCCGCTTTTTCTTATCGTCCAATTTGGTAAGCTCGGCTCCATATTTAGTCAGGTTTGCAGCCAGCGAGTTGTATTTTTCAAGCGCGTTTTTCTCATCAGGTCGTAAATCTGCGCGTTGTGCTAAACCTGCGATTTCCTTGGAATCGCGGCGCACAAAACCGGCAAACTCTTCTTCTTTAAGCATTTGCAAAATCGCTTGGGCTTCTGCAAGACGTCCCTCAGCGATTAATAAATCTGCAAGCTGGCGATAGGTTCGCTCGTTGTCTTTAACATAATCAAGCTGATTTTCTTTATTAAAAGCTTTGATGTCGCGGCGAATTGTCTGGTGCAGATTAACGGCTTGTTTGCCGTAGAAAATCGCTAGAGATTTTGAGCCGCGCTGATTCCAGACGTTCATCAAACCATCGAGAGCACGCGCTTCGTTGTCGCGCACCTTGATTTCGCGAGCAACCAGTAACGCTTGCTGAAAATTCATCGTTGCTTCTTCAAGCCGGTTTTGCGCCAGATAATCTACACCAAGTTCGTAAAGCGAACGCGCTTCGTACTTTTTGACTTTGTGTTCGCGAGCAAGGCTAACCGATTCCTGATGGAGCGCAATAGCGCGGGCAAAATTTCCGCGCTCTCGCATAATAATTCCGTAGTAGTAATTACTGATTACTACACCGCTCATTTGATTTAAATCGCGCTGCATCGGAATCGCTTTTTCGTAATATTCAATCGCTTTGTCATATTGTTTAAGACGCGTGGCAACGTTTCCCAAATCGGATATCGAAACGGCAATTACGATTTTATCGTCAATTTCCTGCCCGATTTTAAGAGATTTTGCAAAATATTCACCTGATTTCGCGTAGCTGCCGATGCGAAAATAAACGACACCAGTATTGATATTTAAATTAGCTTCCAAATTACGATCTTTCAGTTCCTCGCTGATTTGCAGCGCCTTATTGTAATAATCAAACGGTTTATCATATTCGCCGATTTCCGTATAAACCAATCCGATATTCATTAAAGCGTCGGCTTCAGCCGCTCTTTTTTTGAGTTCTTGCGAGATTTTGAGCGAATCCTGATTGGCTTGAATCGCTTTCTCATATTCGCCTAATTCCATTAAGCCTAGGCCGATTCCGGTCAAGGCTTTCATCTCTTTCTCGCGATCTTTGATTTCGCGGCTTATTTTAAGCGCCTGCTCAAAATATTCGAGTGATTCTGCGAATTGCTCAATATCTCTGGAAACGCCGCCGAGCGTTAATAAAAGACCGCTTTCAGAGGCAGTATCTTTTAGCTCGCGAGTCTCATTCAAGGCGAGTTTGAGGTAATCAAGAGCGGACGAGTATTGCTTTAAAAAGTAATAAGATAATCCTAGGTTCCACAAATCGTATGATTCATTGGCTTTTTCGTTTGACTGGTGAAAAGCGACCGACGACTGTTTAAAATATTCAACCGCTTTTTCGTAATTTTTGAGATTGTACAAACTGCTTCCGAGAGCCGATAATGTAAACGCTATATCGCTTAATTCCGGCAATTCACGCTGCAAATTTAAAGCGGTTTCGTAATATAACACGGCAAGCTCGTAATTTTTGTTGTCGCTCGCCTTAGTTCCTGAATCATATAAAGCATTTGCAACTGATTTTTTCTCTGTATCGGTTGCAAATGCTGCATTGTTTTGCAATACGTAATTACTTTTTTCCCCATCACTTTGGAAACCAAAAACACCGAATAGTAATGCGCCTTCGGTTTCAGGCAGATAATACAAGCTTTCCGTCCCGTTTGTATCATGCGCCTCGTCTGACTGTTTCAAGACTTTCCCGCTCGCGTCAGCAATCGCAATAGCTAAGTTAATACCGTTTTGCTTGACCGTAACGTGAAATAATTCACCGCGCTTGAGAAAAACTTTATAAATATCCCGTTCGTTTGTTTTAATTGGGCGTTCGATTTTTTCGTTCGGCTTTAACTCTGCGTATTCGGACAAATCGGTTGTTTCGGTTGCGGCTTGCCCGAAAAATGTTGTCGCCGATAAAGCCGAAATGAACGTCGCGAAAACTATTTTCTTAAACAAAATCATGAGTGTTTTTTCGATTAACATGTTTTTATTATTGAGGTTTGAATTCTACCGAGTAATCGGCAATTACATTTTTTCCTAAATCTTTAACCTTAATTAGAGCCGCCTCGACGCCAAAATTACGTGAGATATTTTTCCCGCTCAAGACAAATCGCAGAATTTTCGAACCGCTCGGGTCAACTTTCGGCGCGAGATTTGAGGCCACTTGCAAACCGTTGAATTCGACTAAATAGCGATTCTCGATTTTAGCGGTAAATGGCAGAATCAATTTAACGCTCAAAGCTTCAACGTTTCTTGGAATTGCAATTGGAATCTTCGGATTTGCTGTCGTCATCTCGCCTTGGCGCGGCTCAGGTCGCAGAGTTATCGTCGCGAGTTCAGGCGCAAGCGATGAGTTTTGTTTTGGAATGCGGCGAATTTTCTCAATTTCGTCTTCGAGTCGTTCACGAGTTTTTCGTTCATTATCGAGTTCATTAACAAGACTTTGCGATTGTCCGGTTTCTTCTCGAAGCCGATTTTGTAATTCATTTTCGCGTTGGCGGGCAGCAGCTAATTGCGAATTCAAATCCTCTTCACGAGAGGAAACTGCTGGGTTGTTGCTTTGCAGCGCGGCGATTTGATTATTGAGCCGCGTTCGGTCAACAATCAGAAAACTACCGCCCAGAGTGAGCAGAATTAAAAGTCCGACAGTTGCATATTGCCAAATAGAGGGCGCAGCGAACATTTCGGAAACTTTTTGCCAGCCGGAAATTTTTTCCGGGACACTTTTTTTAGCTCCCTGACCTGCTAAATAAGTTTGTAAAGCTCGCGCCGTTTCAACCTTACCTTGTTTTTCGGGCGTGACGAGATAATTTTTCTCAAAAAGCTCACGCTCCGGCAATCGGTTTAAAAGATAACTATCAATTAATTTATTTTCCAAAGCTAAAACTTGTTCAAATATCACTTGATCATCAATAAAACGCTCTTCGAGCGCTTCGCTTTCCGCTTCGCTTAATTCTCCGAGCAAATACTGTCGCAAAAGATTTTCATCCGAATTATTAATGATGGTTTCAGATTCGGTCATAAATATTCCCTGCTGGAAGGTGCCTAATATAATCGAAAAGTTTCATTATTTTTTTGCCAAACAATTGTTAATACATTTTTCGAGCTTTTGTCTGGCTCGCAAAGCTCTGAGTTTGAGAGCAGTCATTGTCAAACCAAATCGTTCCGCAAGTTTTATTTTCAAATCGGCTTTACTCCGCCCTTCGCCTTCGTAGTAATTGACGATAATTTCGCGATCAATAAATCCGAGCGCATTCAGACATTCTTCGAGACATTCGAGCCTTAGATCAGATTTAATTTCGGGAGCGGCAAAGCGGTTTTCGTAGTTTTCAGGCAGTGCGTCTGGCTGTAGTTTGCGACGTTGTTCGAGCAAAACGAATTTTGCCACGCGGAATGCGTAGGCGCGGATGTGCAAAACATCCGCGCCGGCAGCGATTTTTTTCGCAGTTCGATCCAGCGCTTCCTCGGCAGCCGTTTGCGAGTCAGAAGAATTTTTGAGCCGCAAAAAATTGGCGAGCTCGTCAAGCAGTACGAGATATTTTTCTCCGGCCCGTTCGCGATCTTCCGCGTCCAGTTTTGCCAGCAGAAAATCCATCGCCGAATTGTAAACCGTCATAATTTGCAGCTTTGGGATTTAAATTCGATTCGAATTCTAAAATTAGAATTTTATATTTGAGAATTTGAAACTAAATGCGTTAGTAATCACTCACCATTCATCTGAGTCAATTTTTACATTTAATTTTTTGGAGTTTTGAAACTTATTGAGTTTGCATCGCACTTCACAGGGAAGATGGCAATCGCCGATTCAAACTTTATCACGAGGAATCAAATAATGCTCAATTTTTCTTTATTTAACTTTCAAATCAACAATGAATTTACTTTTGTTTTCAACTCAAGCTCCTCTAAACTGCAAGCTAACAATGATTTGTTTATAGGGCTTGGACTTGAACAAGCCCGCCCAGCCGCTGCAAAACAATCGCTTAACAGCAGAATCAACGCTTTTATTTCGCTATATTTTGTTGGAATGACAATATTAACCGCCACCACTCGTTTGATGATTTTACTTTGGCTGTTAACTGAGGCTTTTTAATGCGAAAAACTCTTTCAAAATTCCTTTTTATTAGTTAAACTTTACACATACAAAATTTTTAACAAGGCGATGCGCGACCCAATCAGATGCGATGCAAGGGTTTGTTCGCTTAATTTCGGAGGAGTTAGACGATTTGCTAGATTCGACATTTCCGTTAAATCAAAGTTTGCCACAAGTAGTTGCCCAAAAACTGCCATTAACCGGGTTTATTGCCAAGCCGACACTTCCGCAATGCGAAATTTCGGTAGCAATACCGGTGCGTAACGAAGCCGACCAACTCGATTCGACGCTCCGAGCCGTTACTGCGCAAGTTGATTGCGCAGGCAATCGGTTTGATCCTCGTCGCTTTGAAATTCTGATTCTTGCCAATAATTGTGCGGATGAGTCTGCCGCCGTCGTTCGCCAATGGCAGTTAAAACCGTCTCTTCCGCCAATTCATCTGGCTGAAATAGAATTGCCGCCTGCCCAAGCTAATTGTGGACGCGCGCGTCAAATCGTCATGGATGCGGCTTTCACGCGTCTTAAAAAGTTAAAAAAAAGCCGCGCCGTAATTGCTTCGACCGACGGCGATACTCGTGTTGCTTCCGACTGGATTGCCATGACTCTCTCGGAAATCCATCGAGGGGCTGATGCAGTTAGCGGACGAATCATGATCAGACCAAACGAATTAGCAAATATGGATGTGAATACGCGACGCTATCATTTGCGAGACGTTTATTATCGGCATCTCGTTGCCGAACTCGAAGGCTATTTGGCGCCCGTACCGTCTGATCCGCACCCGCGTCATCATCAACATTTTAACGCCAGCTTTGCCGTCACAGTCGAAACCTACCAGCGAGCCGGAGGCGTTCCGTCAGTTACCCATCTTGAGGATTTTGCTTTTTATCAATCGCTTCTGCGGATTGATGCGCGTTTTCGTCACAGCCCGCAGGTTAAAGTTTTTACATCAGCGCGGGCGCACGGACGAACATCTTGCGGACTTTCGACACAGCTTGCTGAATGGGCTGAAATGGGTAACCGTTGTGAATCCTATTTTGTCGAAGGTTTAAACGAGCTTGAAGCTCGATTTATTTGTTTTCAAAAACTAAGGCAGTTGTGGCAATGCGCCAGCACTGGAAATTTGATTGATTTTAATCAAGTCACTACGCTGTCTGAAGTTTTATGCGTTAAAGATTCCTGGCTAATGTTGGAAACGTCATCTTCAAAAACATTCGGAAGTTTGCGTCAAGCGGTCGAGCGAAAACAGCGCGAAATCGGAATTTGGCGCGTTCGTTATGCGCTAGTTCCCGTCGAAGAAGCAATTGCGAGTTTTAGATTGCGGCTTGAAAAACTGCGGCATTCAGCTTGATTTTTAATTTTTCTCGAAAACATCCAAACGGTAATTCTCTTCCCTTTTTTCGGTGAGATGCCTTAATTTACCTGTCGTCCATCTTTTGAAACTTTCGTGTACTTCATCACCGGTTTGTGGATAATCGTGCACGAAAGGAATCCAATGCACGAGAACTACGTTTCCGTTGAGCTCAAGATGCTTGGCGATTTTTTCTGTGGCGGTTTGCCAATCTTCAGGCGCAAGATAATAACCGACTTCGGAAACTAAAATTAGATCAAACGCTGCGGCTGGAAACTCGGCGGGAATCTGCATTTTCTCGAAACTGATTTGTGATAATTTGGCGCAACGTTTTTGAGCTTTTTCCAAAGCAGCGTCGGAAACATCAATTGCCAATAATTTTGTACAGCGAGCTGCCAGCTCTTTGGTTAAAACTCCAATCGAACACCCGATTTCAAATGCCTTTTGGTAATGCGTTTGGGGCAGAGCTGCCAGCGTCGCCGCGTATTTTGCTCGTTCATATTCGCTCGTTTCAAAATTCCATGGGTCTGCGTTCGCGCGATAAACTTCTTCAAAGTAATTCGGCGTTAATGTTTCGGGCTGCGATTTATTCATCGACCGTCTCCAAATAAATCTCCCACGGTGCGGCAAAATCCATCAATATTTCCGGTGTCAAACGAAAAGCTGTTGGGTCATCATCAATTAAATCGGTTGTCTGCGAGCGATGCGCGGCAATTGCTGTTTGTTTTTTGGCGAGAACCGTTTCAATATTTAGCCTCCAGGCTTTCACTTCCGAACTTTGCGGCGCGTCCGCTCCCGTTGCCAGTTCCCACAACCAAATTGGATATTCAATTATTTTGGGAGCAAAGCTTAAATGTGTTTTTGCCGCTGAAATTATCTGATTGGCAGCAAAATGATCCGGATGAGGATCGCGTCGCCAGGGAAGCAGAATTGTTTTTGGCTTAGTCTTCTCTAAAAACTTTTGACAAATTTCAACAGCTTGCGGAAACTCGTCCGAATCTTTGTTGGGAACTGAGCGATCTGGGTAACGCAGAAAACTAATGTTCATCGCCGCTCCGCCCAAAATCTCAAGGGCGCTGATTATTTCGTTTTCACGTAAATCTCTGAGAACGAGAGCTGGAAACTTTTTCGAATTTGGATGCGAGAGCGTTCCATCGCTCATCACCAAAACTTCTACTACGCAATCGTAGCTTCGCAAAAGCGCAATTGCGCCGCCGCAGCCAAGAGATTCGTCATCAGGATGCGGCGCGACAATCAAAGTTTTCCCCCAATTTTTAACCGTTTCGGCAGCTAGCAGTGGAAGCTTTTCAGGCGCGGCAAGAGCGGAATCACGAAACGCGTCGTTATTCTTCATTGCGCCATATCGAATTTGCCGGAATCTTATTTTCCAAAACAAAGCGCCCAGCATCGCAGAGAGCAGCGTCAGGTGCAGGCTGCCTCAGATAAATCGTCAGGTCGCGAATAACTCGCTCAAACAACTGCGGGCGCATTAAACCTCTGGCTCCAACGCATTTTTCACAAAGCGTCATAACATCCGTACAAATTTGTTCAATTGCCGTTCGCATCATATTTACATAAGCCAAAACCTTTTCGATGTCGGCGTCTGATTTTTCGCTCCTCAAATAATTGTCAAACGCCGCACTCGCGCCATTGAGCCAGAGATTTCCGCTTTCAAGACGAATTGCCATTTCTCCCAAGCGGGCGCGTTGAAACGGGTCGCCAGTGCGATTAAGCTTTTGCAGATATTTCCGCGTTTCGTCGAAAAGAGATTCCGCACCGCCTAATTGAACTGCTGCAAAACGAATCGCGCCGCCGCTAAACCAAGGCTGGCAATAATAATCTCCAGGCGCGCCGATCAAGTTTTCAGCCGATAATTCAACATCAGTGAAATCAACTTTAAAGCTGCGTGTCGCCCGCATCCCAAGCGGTTGCCACCAGGATTCGTCAGTTTTTGTGGCAACTTTTTCCATTGGCACAATGCACATCTGCCAACCGCCGTCGGCAAAAGCGCAATTGACGAACGGGCGCGTCACAAAATCTGTCCCGGAAGCAAACGTTTTAGCACCTTCGAGCCGAAAGTTATTGTTATCGGTTGGAAAAATTTTTACGCCGTCTCCGGCCTCAGTATTCCAGACGCCAAAAATCTTGCCAGCTTTCGCGCTGTCAGCAAAGAATTTAATTTGTTCGGGTGCGCCATAAAGCGCGACGAGTAGTAAAGCATTGACGTGACCTTCGTAAACGCGTCCGACCGCTAAGTTCCCTCTGCCCAAAGATTTAAACACTTGTAGTAGAGGCAGGGTCGTCGTGACGTTCGCGCCAGTCAAGCCAAGTCCGCCATGGTTTCTGTCAAGCGGAGCGGCAAGCAAACCAGCGTCTCTAATTCGCTGAAAAGTCTCGACTGGAAAACCACTTTCATAATCCACTGTGGATGCTTCGGTTTGAGCAAAATCAGCGATTTCGTTGGCAATGTTCAAGATATTCGCGATTGCCAATTCACGCTTTTCGATTATCTTTACAGCTTTTGGAAAAGAAATACTCATTACCCCCTTGATTTTGCCGCTCAGT
>JBDTZD010000388.1:0-11497 GCA_040005335.1 Pyrinomonadaceae bacterium
AATTTATGTGCGGAATTGTCGGTTGGGCAAATCTAAATTTTAATTCTTCGCTAGATGCGAGCAGTGATGAAATGCTTTTGCGCCGAATGTGCGCCAAAATCCGGCATCGCGGGCCGGATTCGGAAGGCGCGATTGTCGCTGATTCGGTCGCACTTGGGATGCGCCGTTTGGCAATTATTGACTTGTCGGGCGGCGAGCAGCCGGTTTTTAACGAAGACCGAACAGTCACAGTCGTAATGAACGGCGAGATTTATAATTTCAAAGAACTTCGCGCGGATTTGGAAAAACGCGGACATCATTTTACTTCGCATAGCGACACCGAAGTTTTGCCGCATTTGTACGAAGAATATGGCGCCAAGATGGTTGAAAAACTTGGCGGAATGTTTGCGTTCGCGCTTTGGGATTCGCGCCGCCGAAAACTTTTGATTGCGCGCGACCGTTTTGGCGAAAAACCACTTTATTACGGAGTCTTCAACAATAAATTGATTTTTGCTTCGGAACTCAAAGCGTTGACGGCGCACCCGGACGTTGAAACGCGCATTAATTTTCAAGCGCTGCGCTCATTTCTCTCGTTTGATTATGTTCCCGCGCCGCTTTCGATTTACGAAAACATTTATAAATTACCCGCCGCGCATAGCTTGACGCTCGAAAACGGCGAGATAAAAATAGAACGATATTGGAATTTGAGTTTCCACAAACGCAAACCTGTTCCTTCAGTTGAAGAAGCAATCGAAGAATTGCGCGAGCATTTGGGAAACGCGGTTAAATCGCAAATGGTTTCAGATGTCCCGCTTGGCATTTTATTAAGCGGCGGCGTTGATTCTTCGACCGTTGCAGCCTTTGCCCAACAATTTTCCAGCCGTCCTATCAAAACTTTTTCAATTGGTTTTGACGAAGCCTCGTTTGACGAATCTGATTACGCTCGGCAAGTCGCCGCGCATCTCGGGACGGAACATCACGAAGATATTTTAAGTGTTGACAGAGCGGCGGAGATTTTGCCGGAAATTGCGACTTGGCTTGATGAACCGATGTCGGACGCTTCGATTTTACCAACGTTTTTACTCGCGCGCTTCGTCCGTAGCGAAGTTACCGTCGCGCTCGGCGGCGATGGCGGCGATGAAATTTTCGCGGGCTATCCGATGTATTACGGACACAAACTCGCAAATACATACGAAAAAATACCGCGCATTTTGAGAAAGAATTTTATCGAACGCGTTGTCAACAATTTACCGACCAACACCAAAAATATGGCGTTTGATTTCAAAGCTAAACGCTTTATCAACGCGGTTTCAAATTCTGATTTAGTCGCTCGGCATCATTCGTTTTTCGGTTCTTTTACCACTAGTGAACAAGAAAGTTTATTGACCTCAGAAGTCAAATCAAACAATGGCGCGGATATTTATACGGAAGCGAGAAAATGGTTTAAGGATTGCGACGCAGACAATCTAATTGAGAAGACGCAGTTTCTCGACATGAAGTTTTACCTCGCCGAAGACATTTTGACGAAAGTTGATCGCGCGAGTATGGCAGTTTCGCTCGAAGTCAGGGCACCGTTTCTCGATCCGCGCGTGGCGGAATTCGCCGCTAGTTTGCCGGCAAATTATAAATTAAACGGGCGCACATCAAAATTTATATTAAAAAAGGCGGTCGCGCCGCTTCTTCCAGATTTCGTGACAAAGCGTCGAAAAAAAGGTTTTGGGATTCCGGTCGCTGCGTGGCTTAAAGGCAAACTAAATCCGCTTGTCCGAGAATTATTAGCCCCGGAACGCCTCAAAAAGCAGGGAATTTTTAATTCAGTCTTTGTCCAAAAACTTCTAGTCGAACACGAACAGGGCAGAGCTAATCATTACAAAACGCTCTGGACGCTGATTATTTTCCAGCTTTGGTACGATAATTTTGCACATCAATGAGAAAGCCGATGTCGTCAAACATCGGCTTTCTCATCAAATGATTTTTTCGCGCCCGCGTTATTCTTTAACCGTAAATTTTTCCGAAGGCGAAAGTGATTGTCCGGTTACGCGGTCTTTGATATTGATTTTGATTTCATAATCACCGGGCGTTAGCGGCTGCGTTTGAACCAGCCGAGCCAGCGTCAGGCGCTGTCCGGCATCGCTCATTCCGTTCCAGTTTTCCGGTTGATGACCGATTTCTTTGCCGCCTTTCATTAAGACGTATTCGACATCAACCGAGGGCCTCAAAGTTGTCTGGTCAATTCCTGCATTGTAAACCTGCAGATAAATTCCCAATTCCTGACCTCGTTTGTAAACACCTGAGACATTTGGGATTACCTTTTTGTCGCCGATGGCAAATTGTCCGCCGATTTCGCGGTCGTTTAAAGTATAAAGACGCGAAGCCAAGACGAGCGTCGAAGTCGAAAGTTTTTCAACATCGTATTTCGGCACTGTAAAACCTTTGTGAACCACGCCTTTTTTACCGGAAGTCACGTCGCGCACTATTACATCAACTTTGTAAGTTCCTGGCGCTAATGCCATTGCCTTTTGATACGCTGATTTGCGTCCTCTAACATCCGTTAATTCTTCGCTGGTAGCAGTTGTCACTACCGGATCTTCAAAAATTCCGGCGCGTCGGTTAGTCACCGATGTAATTCGTCCGAAGATATTAAGTTGTGCAGTTTCAATACCGCCAACGTCTTTAAAAACAAGATCTTGATTTTCAGCTTGAATTGTAAATGCTGTAACAACGCGGTCATCCGACTGGCGGAAAAAATCAACACGCAAATCAAAATTGAGCGGGTCATCACCGATTAGCGGGCTGTCGCCGCTGCCAAGCGCTGATTCTAAATCGGCGTATTTAACTTGCGGAGGACGTTGTAGATTATTAATTAGTTCAAGCCGGCGAAACGGCGAATCCTGTTCGCGTCCCTGGAAAAATCCATTGGCAGTTTGGTAACCATTTCCTGTAATGCGATCTGATTTGCTGGATTGCCCTAGCTGTTCGGCAAGCGTTAAACCTCCGCCTGGAACTGTTAAGAGAGCATCTTTTTCGTTGGGCGAGCGAGCAATCCGGTATTCACCCGTACCGGTCGGATCAACAAACTCGATTTCCACTCCGTCACCAACGTTATCTAGATGTCGGTAAAACCAAGTCTCAAAAGGATAAGTCGTCGTCGAACCACCGCCTTCGTAAGATGGGCGGTCGTAACTGCCGCCCGACGGATGCGATTCAATCGAATCCGGCTTGCCCCAAGTGATATAGATTTTGCCACGGTCGGTTTTCCAGCCCGGAATTCCCGAAGCATAATGCTCATTTGCATATGCGATGCGCTCGTAAAATTCTTCGCGATATTCGTTTTCTTCGGTGTCGGGATCGGGGTCGCGACGCGACCAGAAAGTTCCAATAAACTGTTCGCGCTCTTCGTCGGTGGCTAATTGGTTAAAGGCTTTTTTCTCTGCAGCCGTGATAATGTAAGCCACATCTTTATTAACCCAATCTTTGTAAGCCTTGTTAACAGGCTCTACTTTGACCTTCCGCACTTTATCGTTTGGGTCTTGACCGGGACGGGTTTTGTCTTTCTGTGCGAAGACAGAGATACTGCCAGCCAACAGCAAGGCGGCAGCGGCGAAATTTTTTATCAATATCTTTCCAGACATTGCGCTTAAACTCCTTTTGTTTTGTGATGGAAAGCTTTTCAGGGCTTTTCAAATAAATTTTTGCTTTGGGCGGTCTGACAACAGACCAATTATAAAAGTTTAGAATTCCAGTTTGCTGTCAATCAAGATGCAGTGAAAGGCTCTCGCAGTTGCCAGCTCACAAAACTGAAAACTGAAAATGGAAAACCGAAAAGCCGTCTGACTTTTCTTCGGTTTATCATTTTCAGTTTTCCATTATTTCCCATTATCAGTTTTCAGTTTTCACCCGTTTTTTGCCAAAAATCCACGCGATAAAAATCGAGATAATATAAAGCACAATCATCGGTGCAGCGAAGAGCATCATGTTTGGAACATCAGTAGTCGGCGAAGCGACCGCTGCGACAATTAAAATCACAACGATTGCGGTTCGCCAAGCGCGCACTAAAAACCAAGCATTGATAATTCCAATTCTGGCTAAAACATAAGTGATGGCGGGCATTTGGAAAACTAAACCCATTGCCAGCATCAGAATCGTCACAAAATCAAAGTAATCACTTGCCCTCAGCAGAACGCGAAAATCCTGTCCGAGTCCGATTAGATAAGTTAATGCCGGAGGCAGCAAAACGTAATAAGCGAACGCCGCGCCAATGAGGAAAGAGATGGTCGAGAGTCCAATAAACGGCGTTATATAACCACGTTCGTGTTTGTATAAAGCGGGCGAAACAAATCCCCAAATTTGCAAGAGTAAAAACGGAACGCTCAAACCAATTGCGGCGTAAAGCGCAACCATCGCATAGAGCGTAAATGGCTCAAGTGCCGTCGTTACAATCATTCGATCTTCCGAAGAAAAATTGTCACCCGGCTTAGCTTCAAATTTAAACGGCAGTCGGACGCCTTTCGGAATAATTGTATTACCCGTAAAAAGAGGTTCGTCAGTAAAAAGCCCAATGTTGCCGTCTTTGTCATTTGCAACGCGCGCCAGTACGGTTGCGCCGGGAGGGATGACGCTCACGCCAATTTTAGTTGACTGGTCAAAAACTAACCTCCCCGCGTCGCCTTCTTTTAAAGCGTCAAGCAACAAAATTTTTTCATCGCCATTTAATCCTTCCACCGGAACGGCGAGCTGTGTTTGCGCGGCTAAAGCTTCTTGAGCTGGGCGCGCCAAAAAATTGTAAATCGGGCGAGAAACAAACCAACAAAGTAAAAACGCCACGAAAACAACTGCAACTGAACGCACTAGGCGGCGGCGGAACTCGTCCAAGTGTTCGAGAAAAGACATTTGCCCGCCGAGTTCGCGCTCTTCGGCCTCTTCGTGACTTTCAAATTTTTGCGGAAAAACAGCAGACATTTAACTAAAGGATGAAGGCAGAAGGATGAGGGATAAAGGATGAAATAAAGATAAATTCCTTGTTTTTCATCCTTCCGCCTTCATCCTTCTGCCTTGTTTTAGAGCCACTCGCGTTTACGAAGCTGCGGAGCGGGTTCAACAGCCTCTCCAACTTCTTCCGAGGTTTCGGTTATATTTTGGGTTGACTGGATCGCAAAATCAGCTTGGCTAACGGCGCGAACTTCGGGCAAGAGGACAGAATTATTTTCGTTTAATACCGCAAAGCTGTCTTCTTCGGGCGCAGCGCCTCTCGCCAAATTTCTCCCAATTGTGTTTTCAACTGCATTAAAATCGTTGCTCACATCGGCGTTATTTGGAAGAGGAGACACGGCTTGCTTTTCTTCGAGTTCAGCCATCTGTATTTCGCGTTCAAAAGTATCACGAAATTCGCGCGAGGCGCGTTTAAACTCCGCTGTGTATTTGCCAATCGTGCGTCCAAATTGCGGTAATTTGCGCGGTCCGAAAACGATTAACGCAACGAGCGCAATCAAAATCATTTCAGGCGTTCCGAGCGATTCTAAAAAAAGAAAATATACTTGCATTTATTTCAGAGTCCGAATTCTGTCGGATGCACGGTTAATTCTATAACGAAAGGTTGTTTCAAAGCCAGATTAGTGTTCAGATAAACAAAATCCAATCAAATTACTTGCTGAATGAACGCTCATTCAGTATTATCTTTCAACTTGCAATTTTTACAAAATCAAATCTGGGAGACGAATCATGCTGAGAGTAGAAAAAGCTGCTGTTTTGGGCGCGGGGACAATGGGCGCAGCGATTGCCGCGCATCTCGCCAACGCCGGAATTCCAACCATTTTGCTGGACATTGCTCCTCGCGATGCAGCTTCTGACGATAAAAATGTGAAGAATCAAATTGTTAAAGCCGGTTATGAAAACTTAAAAAAAGCCAGACCTGCCGCGTACATGAAGAATGACAACGCGAATCTGGTCACTATCGGCAACTTTGAAGATGATTTGGCAAAGATTAAAGATTGCGATTTTGTGATCGAAGCTATAGTCGAAAACCTTGATTTAAAACGCAAACTCTACGAGCAAGTCGAGCAATATCGCAAACCCGGTTCAATCATAGCTTCCAACACGAGCGGCATTCCGATTAAATCTATCGCCGAAGGTTTTTCCGATGATTTTCGCCAAAACTTTATGGGCGTGCATTTTTTCAACCCGCCGCGCTATATGAAACTGGTTGAAGTGATCCAGACCGAGTGGACTGACCGGGTGAAAATGCAGCAAGTCGAAGATTTTCTTGACGTTCGCCTGGGCAAAGGAGTGGTTCCGGCGAAAGATCGCCCAAATTTTATCGCTAACCGTGTCGGAACTTTTGGGATGATGGCGACGGTTCACGAAATGCTCAAGATGAATTTCACGCCGACCGAAGTTGACCAAATGACTGGCAAAGCAATCGGTCACGCTTCGTCGGCGACGTTTCGCACAGCGGATTTAGTCGGACTCGATGTAATGGCTCACGTCAACAAAAATCTGTATCCGGTAGTGCCTGATGATGAAGACCGCGATGCTTTTATACTGCCGGAACTAATAGAAAAAATGCTTGAAAACAAGCGGCTCGGCGACAAAACCGGCGGCGGATTTTACAAGAAAACCAAATCTGTCGAAGGCAAAACAGAGATTCACGAATTAGATTTGCAGACTTTTGAATACAAACCGCAATCAAAAACACGTTTTGCTTCAATTGACGCGGCAAAACAAATCGAAGATTTGCCCGCTCGGATTAAAACCTTAATGTGGGGCAAGGATAATGTGGGCGAGTTTTTGTGGAAAACCACGACCCGCACAATGCGTTACGCTGCCAACCGGATTCCCGAAATCGCCGACACAATTGTCGAAATTGATAACGCGATCAAATGGGGGTTTGGCTGGGAAATTGGAGTCTTTGAAACTTGGGACGCTATTGGCGTTAAAGAATCAATCGAACGGATGCGAGCCGAAGGTCAGGCGATTCCCGCTAATGTCGAAAAAATGCTCAAATCGGGTGCCACCTCGTTTTACAAAGAGGAAAACGGGCAAAAATCTTTTTTTGACTTTGCGACAAACTCTTACCAGTCGATTGCCGATAAACCCGGCATGATGATATTGAAATCCGTCAAAGACCGGACCGGGGTTATTAAGAAAAACGCGGGCGCATCGCTTATTGACATTGGTGACGGCGTGGCGTGTTTAGAGTTTCATTCCAAAATGAACTCAATCGGCGGCGACACTGTGCAAATGATGAACTTTGCCATTGCGGAGGTCGAGAAAAATTTCGAAGGTTTAGTCATCGGCAATCAGGGCGGCAATTTTTCGGCCGGCGCAAATATTATGCTCGTTTTGCTAACCGCGCAAGAGGAAGAATGGGACGACATTAATTTAATGATTCGCACCTTCCAAAACGCTAATATGCGCCTGCGCTATTCGTCAAAACCAGTTGTTGTCGCGCCGTACGGATTAAGTCTAGGCGGTGGCTGCGAGATTCCGCTTCACGCCGACAAAGTGCGCGCGGCGGCGGAAACTTACATGGGTTTGGTCGAAGTCGGAGTCGGCTTAATTCCAGGCGGCGGCGGCACCAAGGAAATGACTTTGCGGGCGATGGACGCGGCGCGAGCGACGCCTGACGCTGATCCGTTTGCCTTTCTCCGCAAAGTTTTTGAAACGCTCGGCATGGGCAAAGTCGCAACTTCGGCGCAGGAAGCGCAAAGTTGGGGATTTTTACGTTCGTCCGATGCTATTTCATTTAATAATAATCGTCTTATTGCCGACGCTAAAGCAGACGTTTTGGCTTTGGCTGCAACGGGTTATGTGCAGCCTGTTCCGCGCACCGACATTCTCGCACTTGGCGAACCCGCGCTGGCGACACTTAAATTAGGTCTGCATATGATGCAGCGCGGCGGTTATATTTCTGATCACGATGCTGTAATTGGAACAAAGCTCGGGAAAATTTTGACCGGCGGCGATTTGAATCACCAAACTTTTGTCAGCGAACAATATTTGCTTGACCTCGAACGCGAAGCATTTTTAAGCCTTTGCGGGATGCGCAAAACCCAAGAGCGTATCGGCTACATGCTCAAAAACGGTAAACCTTTAAGAAACTAAAGTTAAAACCACGAACAAACATCAACAAATAATTTATGTTTTTGTGTCCTTGCGTGTTTGTTCGTGGCAGAAATTTTTATGAACCCAGAACTTAATGGTTTTATTGCGGCTGCAGAATCAATCTCTGCAGATGCCAAGACGCTTTTTGGAAGTTTGAGTGACGCACAGCTTAATTGGCAGCCTGCCAAAGCAAGTTGGAGCGTCGGACAATGCCTTGAGCATTTGATTAAAACAAATGGCGAAATGCTTGGCGTAGTTGAAAGTCATATCAACGGCACTCATCGCAAAACAATTTTTGAGCGATTTGCCATGGGTTCAAGATATTTCGGTAACTATGTTCTCAAAGCCGTTCAACCGGAAAACAAAACCAAACTCAAAGCGCCAAAAATTTTTCGCCCGGTGCAGAGCAGGGTAGGTGCAGATATTGTCGAAAAGTTTGTTGAAAACCAACGGAAAATAGTTGATTTAATGCACAGAAGCGAGAACCTAGATTTGGAAAAAACGATTGTCACGTCGCCCGTCGCTCCAATTGTTACTTACTCGCTCTTCAACACTTATAAAATTGTTGTCACGCACGAACGCAGACATTTTCGTCAGGCGCAAGAGATAATGAAGTTAAAGGATTTCCCAGCTAAATTTTGATGTTTGAAAACAGAGCATTCATTTTTGATATGGACGGCACACTCGTTGATAACATGAAGTTTCACGGGCTTGCCTGGCGGAGAATGTTCGCGGAAAACGGAGTGGAAACAGATGCGCAGGACTTTCTTGTCAAAACTGCCGGGAAGACTAACCGCGAAATTATTCCGCAGTTTCTTCGAGACGCCAGCCAAGAAAAATTGCTTGAACTAGGCGGGCGCAAAGAATCGCTTTATCGTGAATTGTTTTTGCCGCATCGCCAATCGGTCAAAGGCGCTGTTGAATTTTTGGAAGCGGCTCAAAAGCTCGGCGTAAAAATGGCGGTGGCGACCGCCGCACCAACCGAAAATGTTGAATTCATTCTCGACGGATTAAATTTGCGGCGTTTTTTTCGAGCGATAACAACCGCCGCCGATGTCAAAAACGGCAAGCCTAATCCGGAAGTTTTCCTTAAATCAGCGGAAAAATTAAGAATCGAGCCGCATAATTGTCTCGTCTTTGAAGACGCTCTGAATGGTTTTGAAGCTGCGCACGCGGCGGGAATGAAATCAGTGGCAATTACAACGGTCAACAAACCTGAAGATTTGCAGCACTTAAACAGCATAATCAAAGTAATTAACGATTTTACGCAAATTTCACCGCTTGAGTTAATCGAAAATTATTTGCCTTTAAAACTGGAAGCAAAATGATTGACACAAGGATTCGCTGCGGTTGGGCAAAAAACGATTTGGCAATTCTGTATCACGATGCGGAATGGGGAGTTCCGGTTCACGATAACCAAAAATTATTTGAGTTCTTAATATTAGAAGGTGCGCAGGCAGGTCTCAGCTGGGACACAATTTTGCGAAAGCGTAAAAATTATCGTCTGGCGTTGGACAATTTCGACCCGTCAAAAATTGCGCTTTACAACTCGGCAAAAATCGCTGAATTAATGCAAAACGAAGGAATTATTCGCAATCGTTTGAAAATCGCTTCGACTGTGCAGAATGCGCAAAGTTATTTAAAAGTTGCTGAAGAATTTGGCACGTTTGACCGTTACATCTGGCGATTTGTGAACGGTAAACCAATCGTTAACGCTTGGGGAAACTTATCCGAAGTTCCCGCCAAAACTGAAATTTCAGATGCGATGAGTATAGATTTAAAAAAACGCGGCTTTAATTTTGTTGGTTCGACGATTTTGTATGCCTTAATGCAGGCGACCGGAATGGTCAACGACCATTTGGTTTCGTGTTTCCGCTACGATCAAGTATGAAACAGATATGAAAACGCTAATTTTTATCGGCGGTTTTTATAATTTGGCTTTCGCCATTTTTCATCTTTCGTTTTGGAAACTTTTCGGCTGGGAAACTGATTTACGTTCTCTAAGCGCAATAAATCGCCCAGTAATACAAATTCTTAATTTGCGCTTGATTTTCGTCTTCTTAATTTTTGCGTGTGTCTCATTTTTTCATGCGCCTGAATTAGCGGCAACGAGTTTAGGAAAAACGATTTTATTGGCAATCTCGCTGTTTTGGTTTGGCAGAGCAATCGAGCAAATTGTTTTCTTCAAATTGCAAAAGCCTGCTTCAATCTTTTTGTTTGTCGTTTTTCTAATTGGAACGGCAATCTATTTTTTACCAGTTCTGGAATAGTTAAAGTTGAAGTATGGATTATCCGGTAACGTCAGCGATTCGAGTTTTGCGCGAGAACAAAATTTCTTTCACGCCGCACGTTTTTGAGTACGTTGAAAAGGGCGGCACAAAACACACGTCTGAAGTTTTGGGCGTTGACGAACACGCTGTAATTAAAACTTTGGTTTTTGAAACTGATGAGAAAAAACCTTTGATTGTCTTGATGCACGGAAATGCACAGGTTTCGACTAAAAATTTAGCCAGACATTTGGGAGTTAAAACAATTACGCCAACCGCGCCGGAAAAAGCGAATAAATGGACTGGTTATCTGGTCGGCGGAACTTCACCTTTTGGCGTCAAAACTAAAATGCCGATTTACGCCGAAAGCACGATTTTTGATTTGCCGCGAATTTACATTAACGGCGGCAAACGCGGTTTTCTGGTTGAAATCGAGCCACAAGTTTTGCTTGAAGTTTTAGAAATAAAAAAAGTTGAAGCAGCGGTTAAAAGCGAGTAATTTTGAGCGCATGGAAAACGCAAATGACCATTCAAAACATTTGAACGAAGTTTCCTTTGGAGGCTTGCTGATTGCCCTAGGCATTGTCTTTGGAGACATTGGAACGTCGCCGCTTTACGTTTTTTCGGCAATCGTCGGAGCGCGGACCATTGAGCCCCTACTAATCCTTGGTGGTTTGTCGTGCGTTTTTTGGACGCTGACGTTTCAGACGACGATCAAATACGTTTTGATTGCTCTGAGCGCAGATAACAATGGCGAAGGCGGCATTTTTTCGCTTTACGCGTTAATTCACCAAAACGCCGGAAAGTGGTTGCTTTATCCAGCAATTATTGGCGGCAGTTTTCTGCTCGCCGACGGAATTATTACGCCGCCGATTTCTGTATCTTCTGCGATTGAAGGTTTGCGAATTTACTCACCCGACATTCCAACGATTCCAATCGTTATCGGAATTTTGGTGCTTATTTTTGTCGCGCAACAGTTTGGAACACAGATCATCGGACGGTTTTTTGGTCCCGTGATGCTTATCTGGTTTACGTTTATCGGCGTCATTGGCGCAATGGCATTGAGCGCGGATTTTTCGATTCTCCAAGCATTAAATCCCGTTTGGGTTTATCGTTTTCTGGTGGAATATCCCAATGGCTTTTGGCTGCTT